>WGCX01000213.1 GCA_015493575.1 Desulfobacteraceae bacterium
CCTTGCGTTTGCGCTTAAGGCTGCGCTTTGACTTTGACCAGGAGGCCGATGTTGTCCTGAAACCAAGGCGCTCAAATTCATTCATGAGGACATCAAACTTTTTACTGCTCAGCTCTGTTGATGATTTTACACCTACGCTTGACAGCAGTGCCCTGTATTCATCGTCTGTCATGCATGTCTGTGCCTTTGCTATATGTATCACTGCTTTTTTCTTTTTGTTTATCATGACATTATATCCTCAATAAAATTTACAGTATCCAACCGTATTGAAAGAAGCTCGCCGATTGTTATATTTTCAATATCCCGGTCACCTAATCTTGCCGTCATACCTGCAGTTACCCAGTGAGACATATCGGGAATCATGCCGATAAGCGTGGCAGCCGTTACAAGGGCTTCGTGTTTTTCATCAAATACTGCCTGCTCTTGATCCGTGCGTTCATCTGCTGCTGCCGGAAAAACTGCCTCTGCCAAAACTGCCTCTGCCTGATTTGCCCTCTCTTCTGCTTTTATTTTCAGTGTCATGTCGTCTCCTTATCTCATGCGTTATACGCCTAATACCTTTTTCCCGACATCAGTAACATGGTATACAATACCTCCGAAATCGTTGAACGGGTCTTTGCGTTTTGTTAAGAGCCCATTTTTAACTAAATTCCCAAGTTCTTTGTTTGAATAATGCCCTGCGCTGGCTGCATAGAAATTGCGATACGCTTTCTTAGTTCTATCGAGTCCGAGAGCATCTAATAATATATTTCTCTCTTTTCTATTCGGTTTATAATAATTTGCTACACTTGAATTGTGGGCTTGTACGTTATTTCCAGTTTTTTTATTATTCAAAGGCCTATTCTCCTATTTTAATTCAGCGTTGCCCACAATAAAGTGACCAAAGCGGTTATGCGCCATCTTTAACAGTGCGGATGCAGTTCCCGCAGTCTTTCTTGACCACAGCCTGACGTACCCGGAAAGCTTTGCGCTACGCCTGTTGATTTTTTCCAGGACAGATTCGGCCCCGGCAATGATCCTGACGTCTGCCTCCGGAACAACAACAGCAAGCCTGACCGGTGCTGATGCGCCTGACATCCAGGGCGCCCAGCGTGATGCAGGTATTACCTGTTTTGACGCGCATTTCGGACAGGGACGGCTTACATTGGATGATTCCCACATATGTTCACAGTCGATGCAGAACATTGTCGTTAAAAATGACCATTTTTTCTTTTTCAATTTAATTCCCTCCTTCTTGACAATACCGGCCATGGTGGATACCATTGCCGGTGGTTGAGGCAGATTCTTTTATCTGCCTGTTGTGTGATCCGGCCCGGCGGGATGGTGGTGCATCCTGCCGGGCCTGTTCCTGTAACGATCAATCTTTCTTTAATATTTTTCTTGCATCATCAATTGCCGCAGAGGCACGATCCAGGGCAGCCATGGCCGCCTTTTTTCTTTTTCTCCAGTTTTTCAGCCGTTCGGCCCGCTCCAGGGAAACCGGTTCATTGACAACATCATTGACAAGGCGGTAACTTCCGCCTTTCATTTTCTTTACAATGTTTCTTTTTTTCAGCATTCTAAGCCACTCCACTGCGTAAGGCTCGGATGCGCCGGCAAGCTCAATCAGATCCTCAACCTTTACTTTCTTTCTGCTGCGCAGAATTCGCCACATCACCGTCCTGACAAAAGGCTTTTTTTTGACTGTTTTATACCGGTACACTCCCCTTGAAACACTGACAATTTCGCCGCGGCTCTTCATGTCTGTCAGGGTGCAGTACACAGACGGTTTTTGCTTAGATGTTGAAAGGCCAAGATGCTCTACGAGCTGTGTTGCTGTAATTTCGTCCTGATCTCTGCCAATCTCATTAAAAGCCTCTCTTACTTTTTGCGCCATTGTTTTCATTATTTCCTCCCGGTAAGGCCGGAATCAACGATCGCCCTTGCTGTTTCCATTGTTATTTTTTTATCAGGGTTTGAGTTGAGATAATGCGCCATGCCGAGAACAGCACGCTTAACCGGCCGCCAGTCGCCTCCGCTTGATTTGTGCAGCAGAGATGCTATATCAATTGACATCTTCTGCCCGATTGACTCCTGGGTATAGAGGAGGATATCGGCTATTTCAATCGGCTTGTATTCAAGCTGCCGGAATGTTCGTGACCATACTCTTCTGTCTCTGCGCATGTATGACACAAGTTCTTCCTCGCCCATGAGAATAAACGGAAGTCCTGTTGCTTCGGCAAGATCCCTGATAACATCGATGAAATCCCTCAGCATCTTTTCAATTTCATCAAGAAACACAGGCCGCGGATTGTCGATCATTGCCTCTACTATTGCCGCAAATGCAGCCCCTTTGCGCTTTGGCGGCTGAACAATTCCGGCTGCTGAACACAGGGCTTTTAAAAAATCAAGCTCACTGGATTTCCATACTTTTAAAATTTTCAGGTAAACGCAGTCGTTATGCCCGCTATACCATTGTGCAGTCCTTGATTTACCGCGTCCCGCCCTGCCGAAAACCATGCCGAAACACCCCTCGTCTTCGTTTAAGGAAAGTGCATCCATCATAACTTCAAAATTTCTTACATTTTTTGTCTTTACAAAAACCGGTTTTAAGTGTATTTTTTTCATAGTTTTCATATTTTCCTTATGAATACCTTATGGGGCGGCATGTTTGGCCATCCGCCCCGTTATTTTTTTATCTTCCCGTGCCTGTCTGCTCCGTTCCGCAATTACCACCGTATTCCAGAACCATTTTAATTCTATACTCATCAAAATATTCCTTATTCTTCTTATATTCCGCTGTGTTTTCAAAATACATCATCCAGGCCTTGTACTCGTTAGGGATCAGGTAACCCCTTGTTTCAAGCTCAATGAGCTTTTCAAACCTGTCACATTCAGACATGGTTTTTAACTGTGCCCAGGCCTGTTCCACTTCGTTTTCACAGACAACTTCCGGCGTATATTCAGTATCTTCGGAGGGCATGCCCGAACCTGCAGCAGCGCCGGAATTACCGGAATATTGATTAAGCCCGGACAGATCGTAAAAATCCGTTTCCTCGGCCTGCTTTCTGATCGCTTCTTTTTCTTTGTTCGTAAGCCGGTGTGCGTTTTCAGCCTTTTTTCCCTTTACCACCTCCCCGTTTTTAATTTCGATTGTATTTTCTGCCCCGGCAGAGGAAAGACCAAAGCCTGCAGCTTCAATACGCTTTCTTGTGTCAGGAATGATCTGCGTATCAATAATTTCCCTTGCGGTTGCTACGGTCTGCTTTCTGCCGGCCGCTTTCATTTCTATCTGTCGTTTGTATTCGGCCTTGTCAGATTCCGTGCCTGTAATTGAGACCATTGGATGCACCTTTGCAAACCTTGTGGCCTCACAAATAAACTCATTTGTTTTTTTGTCATAAACCAGCACAGAATCCCGGTTGACAAGATCATACCTGCAATACACATAATGTTTGCGCCCATATAATGCGGGATTGTAATACCATTGCCCGAAAAGATTGACCCCGTTCTGCCTGATCAGGCGTTCTTCCGTTTTCATCATGAGGCAGCGCAGGACAACAGGATCAACTCCGGGTCCGGGCACAAGGACATCGACAGGTCTTTGCCCTGCAAGATGGCTGCATTGGGTCTGTTTTCTGTTTGCATACTCATCAAACCACCAGCCGATTGCCCTGTGGGCTTCCTCGATTGTCGGAACCACACCCTTTGTAATTTTCATATGCAGCTGCCTTCTCAGTTTTTCGCCGCGATTCATGTGTGCCGGTTTGTTGTTAATGCTCGTCCCCACATAAGACGGGGCAACACGTTCAAGCTCGGCAAAAGTTCCGAAAAAACGCTCGATGGGCTTGCTTTGGCCGTGGTATGCCGTGGCGATCATTGGTTTAATACCAAGCCTGCTGTAAAGGCCCTTTAGTCCTTCAAGCTTTTCAAGCTGATCATTATTAATGAAATATTTGCCTTTGAATGCGCGCCCGTTGTCGATGTAAACCGCAGTGGGTATTCTGCCAAGTCGCAGGATTGCCCTGCGCAGGGCTACGGATATTGATTCCGTATTCTCAGAGGGCATGATTTCCCAGCCAAGGGGGAAGCTGCTTTTAAAATCATAAAAAAGAACCAGCATCATACGCTTGGGCTTTTTTGTAAAAGGATTAAGGACCTCAAAATTCAGGATATGACCATCTGCAACAAGTAGATCTCCTGACTCAAGTTTGTCATAATCACGCAGCAGGTTGTACAGCACCTTATCGTTCAGCCCTTTGTCCCCTTCACGCCACCAGATCCACTTGTCATAATTATAAGGTATCCAGTCCTTTATCAGCCAGCGCCGGTAAGTTGAGTCCGACAATGTCTCAATACCGCGCCTTGCCATGATATCCTTTGCCTGGCGGATAATCTCTGCAACAGGTTTGCCCGGGACATTGTACGGAGACTGGACAATTGACAATATGATCTGCATCTGCTCCTGCGTAACGGCACGCTTTCCCCTGGTGAAATACCCGCGTTTGTCCACAAGACACAAAGGGTTCCAGTTGTTCTTTTCCAGTTTTTTAATCCAGCCGGATATGGTCTTGCCTTTCAGATCAATCTTGCCCACACGCTTATAAACGGAAGGAAATGAGCCAGGCTCACCGATGTTGTAATTTTCTATGAATATTCTTCTGAATCTGGCTTTCTGCCCGTATCCTGCGCTGTTCATGTGAGTTGTATAGGCCTTGGCAAGCTCAAATTTGGCATAGGCTTTTTCCTGCTGTGCCTCGCAGATGTCCTGCTCCCTTTTGGCCTCAAGACCTGGCAGCTTATCGTTTGCAGCTTCTGACGACGGAGACAAAAGTTTCAGGGCAGCCCGGACATCAGCGGGCAGCATGGAAATTATATACAGATTGGCCTTTCCGCCCCGGCCCTTGCCGCTGGACTGCCTGCCCACCCATTTTTCACGGGATGCCCGCCTGATAACGGTTCTCAGGCTTATTTTGTCAATTTTTGACAGAGCTGAATGAATTGTTGTGATGGTAACTTCCGGTTCCATGTATCCTCCGGGTTAAATTCTGATATTCTGTTTACAAGTGATCCTGGTGATCTTAAATGGCTTTCAGTAACTAATGTACAGGGTTTGATTTCAGATAGCTTTCAATTGCCCGGACATATTCCAGGGCTTTTTTCCGGTTGAAATTCTTCCACCTGTTTTTCCGGTGCATCGAAAGAATTTCTGTCAGCCTTGAAAATTGTTCCGAAAAATCCTCCGGCACTGAGACCTCTTTGGTGATGGCTTTCTGAACGCCCTGTATCTCCTCATCACGCCGTTTTTCCAGGATACTCTCAACCACCTTGGTGACAGCCAGGGCAGTTACCTTGCCATCTGACATTATGACCGCTTTTTTCCATGCTTCCGGCTGCTCTTGCGGTGGTAAAAGCGTTAATGGCCTGACCTGGGCTTCATTTTTGGGAAGAATTATTTCAAAAGTGCTGTTCTTATCTTCATCAAAATGGCGCCAATTGGCGCCATTTTCATCAGAATTATTCTCATCTTCATCAAAAGGTTGCCCATGGGCAACCTTTTCATCAATGTCCAAATTACAACCCTCTAAATTTTGAACAACTTCATAAGCTTGTATCTGACGATTTGCATAGGCTTTGCTGAGGTCCCACTCGCCTTTGATGTATTCCTCCCAGGTCGTATATTTGCCCCGGTACAGCCGTCTGTCCTTGATCTCCTGCAAGGCCATGCCCACCCGGATAAAACCTTTCATATCCTTTTTGATCACCGATTCAAGTTCGGCCAGGCGACTGGCCTCTTCTTTATCTATTAAAACAAGTCCCATTGTTATTCCTCATTTTTCCGTTGTGTTTTTGATATTGATATTATTTAATCATGACAAAACCCATGAAATACTGCTCGACCTTCTTGGCCTTGCCGGAATAAGGCGCCTTCAAAGATTTCCCGCGTAATTCTTCAAACCACGATAAAACTGTGTCTGTATTGTCTGTCTTGTCTGTATGCGCTCTTTTCTTCTCCATGATTCTTCTCCTTTATTTTATAAGTGTGGATATTTATTCCTGCAGGGTGCTGATAATGAGTTCTTGTATTGATTACCTTTGACATTTCAGCTCCTTTTTAAGTTTTTTAATTTCAATCAGATGCTCTTCAAGTTTGCCGATCGCCATCTGCCTTATTTCTCCGCCCGTCGCAATCTTTGCCCCTTCTGCCTCCACAAACACCTTGGCAGGTTCCAGGCAATCTGTAATGTGATGAACAGCGAAAAGATAATAGGCGGGGATGGGATATTCAGCAGGTTTTGACAGGTAATTATTAAGCATATGGATTGAAAGAGGATTTCGGCAGATGCCCTGGTCCCTGACTGCATCATCATGACTCCTGCCAAAATATTCATTTATACCGTCAACAATCTGTTCACGACTCAGACCCGATGCACTGACAGCCTTTTTTATTCCTGCTGCAAGCAGGATACATAGATCATATTCATTCTCTGTCTGTTTGCCTTTGGGAGGACCGGCAATAACTTTGTCCTTTAGATTTTCCCGTTCTTTTAGAATCTTCTCAAGCTTGTCGGGAAATTCCCAGTCAAATTCCATCTGCCTGGGGTCTATTTTTTCTTTTCTTTTAGACATTGTTTTTACCTTTTAATCAGGTTATTCTGGAAACATATTAAATGCGGTGCTTGAATTTTTTTAAAATTTAACATACAAACATTTATATGCGGGCTCAGTCCTTATAATGAGGTGGACGATAATAGAGCCCCTTGGTAAGCGGCCGGCCAAGTTTTGGCGGATTTTGTCTCGGTGCCCAGATTTCATCCACCGGACGGTTAATCGCCTTGGCTATATGTTCCCTTACACGAGGGCTGCCGGATTTGTCATAAATGACAAGATGAATCATTGTCCTGTTGACATTAATATCCCTGGCAAGACCTGCCTGGGAAATTTCGACATCATCCAGGGCCTGTATAATTTCTGCGGGGGTCATGGGGTTAGTTCGTTTCATTACTGACTCCTTTTTTTAAACTCTTGCTGTTAAGTATTTTTTAAACGTATTTTCTGTTAAACTTGGAATAACTTTATAGCAATATTCTGCATGCTGTCAAGTTAAAAATAGCATAATTTTACTATTTTAGTGATTATCTAATGATTAATTTAAAAAATAGAATAAAAAAAGCCAGGAAGCACGCGAGGCTAACGCAACCTCAGTTAGCGGAATTAATAGGTGTTTCACATAGAACTTTAACAAGTTATGAAAAAGATGCGAGCAAAGTTACAATTAAAATATCGCAAAAAATTGCCAGTGAGTGCAAAGTAAATGAAATCTGGCTTTTAACCGGTAAGGGAGAAATGCTTGATGACAACAATGACAACAATGTGACTAAAGTAATTATCGAACATCAGGATATCGTTAAACATTTTAAGGACCCGGAAAGGGCCAAAGATATAAATAAGAGATTGATCGAAATAGAGGCCGCAAATGAAGAGCTATATAATAAGGTGGACAGTTATATTCAGGGTATTCATGATGCGGCAAAAGTATTCAGCACACCTAAAAAAAAATATCAGGAAATAATATTGAAAAAGAAAAAAACCGGATAAGTGTAACCCGTCAACCGGATCGTAATCCGGACGGATTCTTACTGATCGATCAAAACGGATGGATAATAGGAAAGGGAAAAGGGGAGTCTGTAAACAAGCATAATCTTTTTGATCATATTCCAAGCTTATATGACATCATTCATCTAAGTGAAGCCATGAAAAATGCAACATGGTACTATCCCCAGTGCCTTGAGCTCAGTCTGTGCCACTTCAGCACAAAAAGAGTCTACTGCTGCAGGCTTTACAGAATTTGCCACTGGTTTTTGCTTAACGGCTGGGAGAAAAATACGAGAAATATCCTCTATTTCCCAACACAGGCACGTTATTCTTCATAATATAAAGGATGCTGCAAATACAGTATATATAATAAGGATACAAAACATTTTATTCGTTGATTTTAAATAAAGATATACACCTTTAATATAGGAGTTAGATTATGAACATCCAAATTTATGCGAAAGGAAAGCATTTTCTGTCTGTTTTAAGAGATACGATTATCGAATCAGAATATAAAGATTCTCCGCCCAGGGGACATTCGCCCAGGGGACACCAGACAAAAGCATTCCTCACAATGCTTAACAGATCAAAAGCCTTAGCAGAACTTAGAGACATCGCATTTCATCATTCCGCCACAGCGTTTAAAGATGCTTCCAACGAAGAGCTAAATGAAATATTTAACAGTTATATAGATGATATAACCATGAATGGAGGTGAAGGTTTCAAAACTCAGCTTCCCATTGATACCAATAAAAAGATAGCCTCAGATATCTGGAGACAACTGCTCACTGCTGAGGCAAAGCTAAGTTATGAATTTTTATTTAACCACGGTTTTGCAGTTTTAATGACCAGGCTTGAAAACGCAAAGGAAATCAGGGACATCTTTGAATGGGAAGAATATATGTACACACATATGAGAAAGCTCATTAAAGCGAATACAAATGAAGCCTCTAAATTAATAAATAATTTGAAGATATACACACTTGATCCACCTTATACTTTATATCCGTCCAACCTTTTTGCAAAAATGCTTTCTGAAATCACTCATGAAATGCTGGGTTGCCTTTTGCGATTACCATATTCTGATATTTTAAAAAAACAAAAAGAGGCAGAGCTAAATTAATCAAAGCAGATGGATTGACTATATCCTCAAATTCAATCCTGTTATGGTTTATAAGAAAGAGCTCATTTTTTGACAGAGCCACAAATGCTTTTTCTATGTTCGTTGTGAGGCTCCGCGGCGCAGTCCAGCTCGGCCTCATGGCCGTTATACGAATCTATCATCAGACATTGCGGTGGAAACAACCAGGGGATACCTGCCGAAGCTTTGACTTCTCAACAACTGGATGAATCTGAAATATCCTTGCGTAAGCTTAAAAAATTAGTTACTGTCGAGGTAAAAGTGATAGATGATTCATCTATTTCTCAAATAAAACTTGATGAAATATTCAAGACAATGGAGGCAAATATGTCAGGGAATCAAATAACTTTAATTACTGGACTATTGATCCTTTGTGTTACAGGTTATTTCACATATAGCAATGTGCTGGAGTACAAACAAAAAGCCTATGAAATGGATCTCACTCAAACATATATCACCAGAATGGCTGATACAATAGATAAAGCCCTTAATATTATAGAGCACAAAGATGTCCAAGCCCCTCCGCGTAAACTAATTGACTTTATGTAAAAAAGCGACGATGTAAAAATTATAAATTTCTGAGTTTGCGTGCCATTTTGATACCTGCCTTAATAGGTCTAAAATTGCATCCGATTTAGATATAGTTTATCTAAAATTACATTCAGTTTAGACATAGTTTATTCGAAAAAAGCCTAAAAATGGTGACATTAGTTGACATTAGTCGTTTTTTTAAAAAAATGCCAAGACCATTGATAATAAAGGCTATTACCTGTTTTTAATAATTTTTCACGACTAATGTCACACTATTGGCACTAAAAAGGAGGGAAAATGGTAAAAAACCGAGCTTTAAAAAAGCTATTGACCCTTTAACCATCATAGTTTTAAAAGAATCTTTTAAAAATTTAAAAAATTATAAATTTCTGAGTTTGCGTGACATTTTGATACCTGAAACGCCCAAAAAACTCCACTTTCCTTATTTAAGACAAATTGCTCAATTTGTCCGGTTAAAAATAATTCGGTATGCACGAAGAGCCGCGTATAATCTGGATATAGTCTCATAAAAGTGTCATTAAAATACCCACTGAACCCCTGTTTTCACTTTCCTTAGCTTGCTTGCCCCCTCACAATCATATATAAAAATTTGAGATAACAATAACAAGGAGGTGATGCAGCAGGATTTGGGTTAAGCAAAGGAACATTTAGATCAAAAACGCTTTAAATATTATTAACTGAACAATAATGTATACACAAGGAGGTAAAAATGTTTAGAAAAATGCTTAAAAAAAGTCAGCAAGGTTTTACACTTATTGAGTTGATGATCGTTATTGCGATTATCGGAATTCTAGCGGCAATTGCTGTACCGCAATTCATGGCATATAAAACCAGAGCATCCAACGCCAAAGCTCTGGCCCAGGTTAACCTGCTGAAAACAGCCGAAGCAAGCCTTCAATCTGATATTAGTTGTTTTGGTATAACACCTGGTGCTGCTGCAACTTTGACAGCTGCAGCAGGTACTAATGGTACAGGAACCATTGTAGGTGGTTCACAACCTGCTGCAAGTGCCAGTGGTGCAGGTTTAATGATTTCCGGAACAAATGCTACTTCTGGTGCTGTAGGAGGGGTAGGTTATGAACTTGCCACTAATACCATTGTTCAGGCAAGCACGGAAGGTAGTAACAATGCATCATATCTTGGTGTTTCATTTAATAACAATGGAGACACTGCCTATGCTGTAGATTCAGACTCAGACGCAACGATTTACTCGGCAAAAAATGCGACATGGAGAGGTACCGGAACAACAGTCGGCTATGGTAGTGCGTTCCCTTCCATCACAATTCCAACACCAACTGTAAATACTGACAATTTAACCGGGACATCTGCCGGTGGTGCGCCTACGGCAAATTGGATAGCTATGTAGCTGATAATATCACCATAATATACCATAAGAGAGCGACAGAATTTTCTTCTGTTTCTCTCTTTCTTTTATTCATACTTTTATCCATATCATATAGCACGTTTATATATTACGGCTATGAGGCAGATCTGGACTGCGTTACACTGCCTCACAACCAAAATAAAAATAGCATCAGTTACTCTGGTAAAAATGAGTACTCTGGTAAAAATGAGCTCTTTCTTATAACCCCCATGTCCTTCGGACACAACAAAGCATGAAACTCCACACTGAAGGCCGCCGGGAACAGGTATTACCCTGAACGGATTAAATGGCAGTGGGTCACAGGACGTGACAGGAACTGCC
>WGCX01000214.1 GCA_015493575.1 Desulfobacteraceae bacterium
TTGAAAATTTTGCAAAACGGGGGTCAGGCTTTTCTTATTTGTTGTTATCAAACAGTAAATATATGTTAATCTCAAAAGTTAAGATAATGACAATAAGTAAAGCCTGACCCTCTCAAACCTTTAATGTCTGATAAAAACTTGATAATCGAGTTTAATGAATTGTACCCACGCTTATGGACTGTGTCAAGCAAACTTCGGTAAATTATTTTTTAAAAAGGAGAGGTGTTCAAAATTTATAACTTAAGGTGCATACGGAGGAAAATGGCTCTCCTTCTGCAGGGCCGTACATGTCAGGGACATGGAATTTTTCATCAAAAATATTGTCTGCAGAAATTGAAAGTGTTATGTTTTTCATCAAAAAATTATCAATTCTCAAATTAAATCCAACAATAACAGGGGAGTTATACTCACCGGTCACGGTTCCCTTTTCATAGGTATAGGGAACAGGTCCTGTTTTATGGAGATCAAAGGCAAAGGTTCCGCTGATCCCTCTGATATTAAAACTCCGGACAGCTTTACAATTTATCATATAATCTGCTGCAAGATCAAAAGGCTCCTGCCATTTATCATATTCAATCCTCCTGACACCTCCCGGACCAATAAATGTGGATTTAAGCAGATACTCTGCAGAACCGCCCCAGAAATTCATAAAAGTTGCATTGGTCGATAAAGACCAGTTTCTAAAAACCCCTGTTGTGAAAGAAAACTCAACCCCTGCTGTTTTCTGATCAAAAGGCTTAGACAGACCTCCAAAGGGATCATACTGGACATGATCGGTCAGCCTGCTGTAAAAGGAGGTTAAAGTAACGGATGTATCGGAATCAGGAGTCCAGCCCAATTGAAGATTATAGGTTTCCACGCCTTCGGGATCATAGTGAATTGCAGAAAAAATCTGACTTGAATACGGTGTCCGGTATGCCGTTCCATAACCTGCTTTTAAACGCCATTCTTTTGAAAAAGGCAGATTAAAACCAAAACTGAAACTTGTTTTTGAATCAAAAACAGAATGGTCATCAAATCTTACGCCTGCCCACCAGTGAACTTTGACAAACCTGTGACGGTATTGAACAAAAGCGGATTTAATTATATCTGAATAATTTCTCTGATCTATATCAGGGAGGAACACTTTGTTCTCAGGTTTAAGGTATTGAGGCAGAAAATCCTCGGACACAACACCGCCTTTGACCTGTACGTCACTGAAAGACACACCTGCCGTTAAAAGGCCGGTCTTAAAGAGGTTTCTGTCGCATAAAACCTCAGTATGCCAGATACGGCTGTCCTGATTCTGTTTCAGATCAACCTTTGTGACATCGTTTGATATATTGTTGTAATATCCTGAAGCTTTAATATTAAATGCCCCTGCAGACGTATTCCAGACCCCCTTTAAATATCCTGAAGGTGATGAGGAACGTGTCCCTTTCCAGGAGAGAAATCCTTCGGAATCGTGCATTGTAAAGTCCCTTGTGAAATCAAAAATTCTTCCTGAAAACGAAAATTTTTCCGCAAAAGAAGCTGTAAAATCTGCCTCGGAGTACGTTGAATCATCAATTTTTTTTGTATCGGCAGAATCCACTGAATTTAAGCCGGTTACATTAAAACTGTCATTATAGAACCTCTTTTTCGAAACATCGGCATTTAAAAAAACTGTCCAGTGGTTCCCGGTCATTCCGCTGCTGCATGAACTGCCGATAAGACTGTCTGTACCGCCATACACAGAAAGCCTTGACCCATTAAAATCCAATCCGGTCATGGGAACAATATTAACAATTCCGGCAAAGGCATCAGCACCCCATAAAACAGAACCAGGTCCTCTTATGATCTCAACACGTTTAACACCTTTAAGGGAAAGTTCCCTGTCAAGAAAATTCAAATTCCGGGTTCCCCCCTGGGTAACAGGGACACCGTCGTAGAGAAAAAGAACACTGTCCGGCATTCCCCTGAGCCAGGAAACACTGCCCTGCCCTCTTGGAAGCATTAAAAATCCAGGCTCCCTGTCAAGAAGGTCTGCAAGGGTGTGATAACCGTATTGTTTAATCTCATCTGCTGTTACCACCCTTGCCACAGCAGGTGCATTGGCCGGTGATTCCGGCTTTCCGGAAGCAAGGGTGGTAACAGAGATATCCTCCCCCACAAACATCAGCATTGTATTGGAAGCGGTATTTTTACAGAGGACTGAACCGGGCAGTGCAATAAAAATCATCAGCAATGTCATGGTATATGATAAAAGTCTGAAAATAAGCATTAAAATACCCACTTTTTACCTCTCCACAAGATTCATAAGAGTTCTGAATCTTGCCCTTGTCAGACCCAAAAGCCGTGCAGCAGCACTTTTGTTCCAGGCTGCCATCTCAAGGGCCTGAACAACAATATCTTTCTCAAGTTCATCAAAATCAACACCTCCCGGAGGAATTTTGATCAATCCGCCGGTATTTTTCTCCGGCTGTGATTCAAGTTCGAGAAACCTTAAATCATCCGAAGAAACCGGCAGTCTGCCATCTTTCAGGATCATCACTCTTTCAATAACATTGGCAAGCTCCCTGACATTTCCCTTCCATGAATAATTTTCCAGAATTTTTTTTGCTGCAGGAGTAAATGCATCTCCTGAAAAATTATTTTTTTCCGTATATTTCAAAATAAAATGTTTAGCAAGGGGCAGGATGTCATCTTTTCTGTCCCTTAGAGGCGGCACATGTATGGGAAATACTGCCAGCCTGTAATAAAGGTCTTCCCTGAATTTCTTTTCATTGACAAGAAGGGGTAAATCCTGATTGGTGGCACATATCAGACGTACATCAATTTTGCAGTCAACATTTGATCCAACACGCTGCACAACTTTTTCCTGAATCACCCTTAACAATTTTGACTGGGCTTCAAAGGGAAGCTCTCCTATTTCATCAAGAAAAAGCGTTCCTTTATCAGCGTATTCAAATTTTCCTTCTTTCTTTTTATCAGCTCCGGTAAATGCACCCTTTTCATGGCCAAAAAGTTCTGATTCTATGATATTAGGGGAAATAGCCGCACAATTAACTGCAACAAACCTCTGATCTTTTCTGTTACCTGCAATGTGAATCATGCGTGACACAACCTCTTTCCCTGTTCCGGACTCTCCTGTGACAAGGACAGTGGCATTGGATTTTGCCACTTTTTCAGCCATATCCTGTACCTGCAGCATCTTTTTAGACTTAAATACAGGTTTTTCCTCCATGATCCCCTTGTAAACATCCCTACGAAGCCTTGCATTCTCGGCAAGAAGTCTTCCAACACCAAGAGCTCTTTCAACTGCAAGCAGTACCTGCTGCTCATCAAAAGGCTTCACAAGATAATCTGCAGCGCCGAGGCGCAAGGCATCCACAGCAGACTCAAGGGAGGCAAATGCAGTTATAAATATTACAGGAATACCAAGACCGATGTTTTTGATCTCCGCAAGGAGTTCCTTTCCGTCCATCCTGTCCATTCTTATATCTGAAATAACAAGGTCAAAATTTTCTTTCTGCATAAAATCAAGAGCATCCCTGCCATCACAGGCCTGGGACGTTTTATGACCCGTCTGGGAAAGCATGATCTGCAAAATATTTCTTATACGTTCTTCATCATCCACAATTAAAATTTCAGCCATAGTGAACCCCTATACTTATTTCAAACCATGCACCGCATGTATCACAATTTCCAGCACTTATCCTGCCATTATGAATCTCAACAATATCCTTTGCCATGGCAAGCCCAAGCCCCGTTCCCTTTGCCTTTGTCGTAAAAAATGGCTCAAATATTCTGTCAAGGCTTTCAGGGGGAATGCCGGTACCGGTATCCTCCGCCCTGAAAAACCACTTATCATTTTCCTGCCAGGTTGTAACTACAAGTGTTCCATTATCTTCGCAGGCTTCAATACAATTTTTAATGATATTCATTAAAGCCCTTTCCATGAGATTATGATCACAGATCACCATTGCTTTTTTTGAATCAATTAAAGTTTTCAACTTAATTGAAACTGAATCCGATTGAATAATACCTGCTTTTTCCATCATCTTTTTTATAAAATCGTTTATATCCGTGGAAACCATATCGGGATTTTTCGGCCTTGCAAAAAGCAGAAAATCTTCAACAAGCCTGTTCATTCGCAATAGTTCATCGGTCTGATAATCAAGCATCTGATTCCGTATTTCAGGAGAGATATTATCTTTTTTCAGTATATCCACACTCCCTTTTATAATGGAAAGAGGATTTTTAATTTCATGGGCAACAAGCATGGAAAATTTACCAAGTTCTGCAAGTGCCTTCTGACGGCTCATTTTTACATGTGCTTTTTCTATTTCTTCTCTCTGCTTTTTTATTGCGTCCACCATCTCATTAAATGTACTGGCAAGAATCCTTGTTTCATGAAGATTTGTAAGCCCGGCACGTTTTTCCATCCTCCCCATGGAAACGTCTTTTGCCAATGTAACAAGGTTACGAAGGGGAGCTGATATGGATTTTGCAATGAAATAATACCATATCACCGTAATCAGAGAGAGAAAGACGCCAATGGAAACCAGCCGCATCAATAGGTGATGCTTTAATTGAGCAAGACTGTTCAGCCTGTAATTGATTACCACCAGTCCAAGTCTTTTTTCCTGATTCCCGGTATAGAGAAGCATACTCTGATCCCCTGACCGGGAAGAAAAAATTCCAGCCGTCGCCTCTTTTCCCTCTCCCTTTACCCCTGTTCCATCGGATGCTTCAGCAAGCACTTCACCCTCGCCGGAAAGGATCTGAACCCTTGATATATCTTTCTGTGTCAGCATGTTACGGCACTGCCTCTCCAGCATTTTTTTATCTGAAAGAATAACTCCAAGTTCTGCATTTCTTGCCATGTAATCGGCAAGCACCTTAAACCCTTCATGGTATCTTTCGGCAAGAAAAGCCGAAGAGTATCTTATCCCTGCAAAACCGATAATTGCTGCAGTTCCGGAAATAAAAACAAAAGCCACAAGGGTAAGCCTTGTCTGAATAGAATCAAAACGCATCAGTCCACCTTTACATTGCCGGGAAGTTTTCCGGGCATTTTCACACCAAGAGTTTTTACCACTTTCTCATTCACCAGTATTTTATAATCAGGTCCCAGAGATCTGCATTCTTTTTTCTCAAAAAACAGTTCCACAACCTTAGCTGTCTGAACCCCCACTGCAGTATAATCAATGTCAAAACTCACAGCACACCCGGATTCATGGAAAAACCTGTTGTATCCAATTGCAGGAATTGAGTAAAGATAGCTTTTTTTTATAATATACCGAATAAGGGATCTTGATATGACAGTGGCATCGGGGATAAAGAGCAGGGCATCAATCTTTGGTTTTTTCATAAAAAGGCCCCTTACATCACTTTCCTGTGCAACCAGCAGAGGAATCAGGGTAATACCTTTTATTTTTGCAAAAACAGAAGCGGAATTAAACCATTTTTGATTATTCTCAGGATTATAAATCACCCCGATCCTGTGGATTTCAGGCAGGATAATATGTATCATTGAAAATTGATTAAGGGAAAAAATATTTAAGGAAATACCGCACAGCTTTCTATCTGCAGAAATATGATTTTTGGGATTTAAAACCATGCTGTAAAAAAGAGGACCCTTCCACTTTTTTTTATCCATAAAGGAAAGCGCCCTGGGTCCCACTGCCACAACTGCTGAAAAGGCTGAAGAATCAAACCTGCTGAACATAGGGTCTTTACTGTAAGGCAGACCTTTTTTATCAAAAAATATTCTTATACCCGGCCTGTCAATTGCAGCTTCAAACCCTTTTACCATCATCATAAAAGGTTTTATCTCGCTGGAGATGAGCAGTCCCACGGGGCGTAACTGAGCGCATTCTCCACTTAACTGGAAAAAAAAAATCAGAATGGTTAAAACTATTCCGAATATTTTATTTTTTGTTATCCTCAATCAGCTTTTTTACACCCTTTATTGTCTTTGAAAATTCATTTGTTATCCTGTCCGCATCCTCTCTGTTATAAATAACATGGGTTGTTATCAAAAATATCAGCTCGGTTTTCGTCCGTTTTTTTGTTGTGGATTTGAAAAAATTACCAACAACCGGAATATCCTTCAAAAAAGGAACTCCAATAGTGCTGTTGTTGACATTAGTCTTCATCATCCCGCCAAGAATCATGGTCTGTCCGTCCTCGACAACTGCTGAAGTCGTGGCTTTTCTCGTTAAAAACGAAAAATTCTGCAGATTTTTATCAAATTCACCCGGAGCACTGACCTCCTGTTCAAGATCAAGCTTCACAAGTCCCCTGGAATTTATATGGGGTGTTACTTTCAGGATAATACCCGTTTTTTTATACTGAACTGTGTTGGTCACACCGCCTCCGGTGGAATCGGTGACACTGCCCGTTATTGTGGGGACATCTTCGGAAACCTCGATATCCGCCTCTTTGTTATTTACAGCAAGTATATTGGGTGATGAAAGAATATTCACATCGGAATCATTGCCCAAAGCTGTAATCAACCCTTTAAGCACATTGGAGGAGCTGAAAACACCATAGTTAAAGCCTGTTATATCGCCGAGTTTTGTTTGAGGTGTGATAAAAGAGTCCTTTGTATCCAACATCCCAACAGCTTTATATTTTCCAAGCTTATTATCAAAAAACCATTGTATCCCGTACTGAGTATCCCTTGTGAGGGTGATCTCAGCCACAACAACATTGATCAACGCCTGCCTCGGTACGACATCAAGCTGTTTTAATACGCTTTTTATCAGCTTATAATCCCTTGCAGTAGCCTTAAAAACAATGGCATTGTTTGTGTCATCCGGGATAATCTCCACATTTCCGGACAGGTCTCCTGAAATAATTGGTTTTTTATTTTTTACAACGGTATTTTTTTTATTGGATTTATTGGCTCTATTCGGTCTATTCGGTTCTACGATTTTTTTCCTTGTAGATTTGGAGATCTTTCCGCCATACAGTCCCTTGAGAATATCCGAAAGCTCATCTGCTTTGCCGTTTTGAACAAAATAAACAAACACACCGGTTCCAGTGCCATTATCACCATGATCCAGGGCACTGCTCCATTTTTCCACAAGGGAAATTATTTCCGGCCATTTGCTTACCACAAGAAGAGCGTTCAGACTCTTTATGGGAACGATGGCATAACTACCTCTGTTAACCCCGGCCCTGTTGAAAAGTCCGCCTGACTTAAGGATTCGTGATATTTCCCTGTTCAATTCCGAAGCATCCGCTTCTTTTAACGGAATAAGCCTCCAGTGTATATCCCTGAAATAGGGAATATCCGTCAAGGCAAGTATTCTTGCTACCTTGTCAATATTTGCCCTGGAATCCGTGACCACGATGGAATTACCAACTCTTTCAAAAATGACAGAAGCGCCCCTTGACACAAAGCCTCTGACCATTGTTGAAGCAGAAGCAGCAGAAAGATACCTCAGTTTGAAAATCCTTGTAATATCCCCTGCCTGGACAACAGATGCAGAAGTTCCTGGCGGGCTGTTTCCAAAAGCCGCACTTGCATTTTTCATGACAACCTTGAACATATCACCGGGTCCCTTTACAATGGCCAGGTTATCCATCTGCAGCACGTTGTTTAAAAGTTCAATAAATTGGTCCCTTGAATAATCCCCCTTAAAATGAAAGGTAACCTTTGCCCTGATATGAGGGTCAACAATATAATTAACACCGTAAATATCAAAAAGAGTTGCATCCAATACTTCATAAAGATCGGCATTGTCAAATGCGAGTTCAACATGGTGTTTGTTTTTATCTTTTTTATACTTCCTGCTGAACGGGACATGGTGTGAAGCAATCCTCCCAGGCCGATATCCGGCAAGATCTGAAAGTGTGCCGCCGGTTATACCCTTGCTTTTATCAATTTTTGTACTGTCACCATGATTTGTAACGGGAACGGGATGCACATCCATTGTAACCGGTTTACCCTCTGCATCACGTTTATTCTGTAAGGCTGCAGCTTGTAAGTGTGAATTGGTTTTCAGCTGTGCAATGGTTTTATTCTGTGCAATGATTTTATGCTGTGCAGCATGTTTAACCGGATAATTTTCAGGATATCCTGTATTGTTCTCAACTTTTTTATTTAAAGACCGGCTGTTACCATACCGAGGTGAAAGGCCGACACAGCCTGAAGTTGTAAACAATAATAAAACAAAACAGATAAATATTCCTTTATTCATAATTTTCATACCTTTTGTTTCCATTCTAACTCCCTTTTCCGGTGCCAATATCAAGGAACAGTGTTTCCATGCGAAGATTAACTCTCAGAGGATTCGTTCTTTTTGCTGTATAATTTATATTGAGATTCTCAATTCTCACAACCTTGTCAAGGTTTTCAGCATATTTAAGAATCTTGTCAAGACCTGTCATTGAAGTAACAATATTAAATTCAACTCTTCCCAGATCATAATTTTTCCATTTTGAGCCTGAAAGAACTTTATATGATGTCAGGGTAATATCATTTTTCTCAAAAAAAGTCTGGAATAATATCTGGGTCTCTGCATTAATATCATCTATACTTTTTCCATATATCATAATCTTTGAAAACCGTGTTAAACCATTTTTCTTTGACAGAAAAGTTTTTTCAAGTGTATTTAGTTTTTTCAATCTCTGATCCAACTGCTTAATCCGGTCTCTATATACGGTGCACTCCGAAGCAATTTCATTTTTTTTGTCCTTTAAAGGAACATAAAAATAAACCACCCATACCAGTACGGACAAAAGAATAATCACTCCTCCTGCAAGCCATTGCTGTGTTCTTATGTCAGGTTTAACCATCATGATCCCTTTTGTTTTTTCTGTAATGTCAGTTCAAGATTGAACTGCTCCTGCCCACTGCCACCCCTGCTGACCACCGACCCTTTCAGCCTGACTTTAGAAAAATATTTTGATTTTCTTAAATTTTTAACCGTCATAAGTGCATCCTTGCTATAACCCCTTAAATTTATAACTCCCTTACGATATCTTAGCCCAGAAAACCATGTTTTCTCAGGGGCAAGTCGGGCTATTTCATTAACACATGTATAAAGACGGGGATGAGACTTTAAAAAAAGTTCTGCGTCATCTTTCAGGCCTGCCGCCTTTTGAAGCATTTTCACCCTGTCCTGTACAGGTTCCATTTTTTTCTGCAATTGTGCAGCAAGAGTTTTTAATTTATCTCTTTCAAGCTGTTTTACTTTTATATCCTTTGAAATATTATTGGTAACATAAAACAGGGAAACTGCAATAATGCAGGCCACTATCATAATATAGCGAAGTGGTTTTATAAAATTTACCTTCACCGGCTTTTCATCAATGGATATCTGCTGAATTTTACAAAAGGCCGGCGACACTGCCGCTGCTGCAGGATTGGTGGAAAGCTCATCAATGATTTGGGCTTCAGCAAAACAATTTTCCCGAAATTCATCATCTGTACCAATACCGGCACAAATTTTAACCCTGTAAACATTATCTGAAATACCGGGGAATCTATTCACAATGGATTTAAAAGCAATCAGGCTGTTTTTTTCATCCGCAAAATCCCAGGTAACAGACGACAGCCAGTATCTGTCGTTAAATACAGCAAATTCACAATCTTTTTCAAACTCTATCAAAACCCCTGACGGATACGCCATATTATGCTGCTGCATCCAGGCACAAATCCCGTAGGATATGGGAAAAACCGAAACAAGGGAGTTAAAATGCCCTGTTTCACGGAAAATATCCCTGTATTTATCAACCTCCTTTTTCCGGGCATAGAGTAAAAGGCATCTTACACTATTCTCAAATGACTCAGTTACAGCAATATCATAGTAAATTTCTTCACCGGTCAGATGGGAATAGATACTGATACTATTCTTTACGGAATCGATGGCATCCTCCACAGGCATCATTGGAAGTTTCACCTCCCTTGCAAAAAACAATGACCTTGGAAGTGCAAGAAAAATTTTTCTTTTTGTGCTAAAGCTTATCTTTTTTAATAACGCCCTGACCCCGGCAGCCCCCACCTGGGCCAACTCACCTGAAAAGGAAAGTCCCGGGCCGGGAGATGTTTCTTTTAATCCGGACAATCCCTTTTTGACGCAATAATATGAGGTTCTGTCCTCTGCAGTATATATTCCAAGTATTTCTTGATTAATCAAATCATTCCCCATAACGGCCATGAGGCCGAGCTTAACAGCGTTACGCTGCCCCAAACCGAGCATAAAAAAACATTCGTTAATTTGTCAAAAATGAGCCATTCCTTATATAATAGAAGCTGTAAATATGCTCCAGTTGTTTCTTATTTTTATCAAAAATCAACACTTCAGAATAAACACGGTTTTTTTTGGTTGGAATCCGTATGGATATTCTCCTCGCAGACCCGGGATAAACCGTAAAAGCATCGAGAAAAGACAATCTGTCTTTTTTTTCTGAAGTTTTATCTCCTGAGTTTTTATTTTCAGAGGCTTTTTTATCAGACACTCCTGACGTTGATCCTTTATCTTTATTCATTCCAATGTCAGAATTCTCAATGGAGGAGTCATCGGATTCCTGCCAGCTTTTAAGCAGTTTTCCGACAAAAACTGCCCTGTTCACACCCTTAACCATGAGAAGTTCAGTTATTTTTTTAAACCTTCCGTTTGCCGGTACAAAAGATTTATGATGACTGACATAGTACTCTTTTTCAGCACCGTGCAAACGGACAAGATCATCTGCATCCCTCCAGTCAAGAATAGCATCGGTAATTTCATCTGCCAGCTCATCCGCTTTTCTGTTATAGCTTTCGGCCCCGGTATCGGAATCATTAAGGCAGATCTCTTTAATTTTATTCCTGATAATAGTATCACCTGCCTTGTTAATATTTATCCTTGAGCCCTCACTGTCCACCCTTACAAAAAAATGCACAGAATCAAGTGTAAGTCCAATCCAGTCTTTGGCTTTATGGCCTGATTTTACCATGTTCCATCCAGGGGATCTGTAAAACTGCAGAAACGATTCAACCACTGCCCTTCTATTTAATTCTGACATGGAATTTAAAGCAAGATTTGCCTTGTTTCTGTTATGTGCAAGATATTCTCCGGAAAGAAAAGCAATGATCATAAGTATCCACAGGACAATGATCAGGACACTGCCATTCTGTCTATCCGTTTCATCCAAAGCCCACCTCAAAATACCATTTTTGAACCGGGCCCTTGTTTTTCTGTTCAAGCATCAGTTTGACAAACCCTGGAAAACCATGATCATCTTTACCCCATGTTGTTTTCCATTCCACATTATCAAAAGAACTTTTATCATTGTCATTATTGATCTTTTTTAAAAACACAACGGAAAAATTTTCAATATGATCTATAATACTCACAGGTTTTGTTTCATCATCCCATTTCTCCGACAGGGGGTTATGATTTTCATCCATATCTTTTAAACGCGTAATGGCTTTTTCAAACACGGCAAGCCTGGTTTTCTCCTTGTCAAAAACATATGTTACCCTGATCAGTCCCTGTATGGACGATCCCTCCGGGGCATAGGATGTAAAAAATGATATGCCGTTTTCACTGCCTGAGAATGGAAGCACTTTTTTCCCGCCTTTTCCAAAAAAAACGGTTTTCTCCACGGAATCTAACTGCCTCTGCAGCAGAGCCGGCACAGATGTTGATATCTGGCGTGAATTACCTTCCTCTTCACCCCTCTCCCATGCCCTTACAGCAAGTCTGAATCCAAGGGTCGCAACAAGTGTCACCATGGAAACAAGAACCATGGCAACCACAACCTCCATAAGAGTAAAACCCTTTTCTTCCACAGAACAGCTGCATATCACAGAATCACTTAGTGTCACAATACCGCTATTTTGCACGACATCACCACTTAGTGTAACAAAAAACCCGCTATTTTGCACGATACCACCTTGTGATGCAATACTCTCTGCCATGATTAACCTGTGAATTGCCCTGTGATCTTTTAATACATATCCTTAATTTATCCATACCCGGAATTTCAACGGATTCTTCATCATCCGGTTTAAGCCGTATCTCAAGGGGATTGACCTTAATCGAGTACAGCCACCCGCTTTCATCCGGTACATCTCCTTTTCCACCGCCATCCCTGACAGCTTTTTTAACAATCATGGAATCTTCTGTAATATTGTTCAGAATTCTAACGGATTCTATCATCAGATCAGCTTTAAAAGAAAGACTTTTTGACATTGACAGCTGACCTAAAAGAACGGCAAAAGATATACCAATGATTATAAGGGCAACCGTAACCTCAAGAAGGGTGTAACCTGACTGATTTTTTTCATATCTTTTTCCAGCCGCCATTGTCCTCCAGTGAAACATTTACAATGCCCGTAAGAAGATCAATCCTGCAGAAAAAAGCGTATTTATCTCCTTGACGAATGGCAAGATCCCCTCCGCTTGAGCTTCCATCCGGATAAAAAATAATCTGGTATAATCCATCTGCCTCTTCAGTCAATCCGCTTGCCTCAATAAGAATTTTCCCGGGAATGGGAAAAACAGACTTTTGTCCATCCATACTTTTACCATCTGCACTTTCCCCGTCGGCATTTTCCTCTTCTGCGTTACCAGTGTTTTCTTGTATCCAGCATTTTCTGTCCATGGGAGATATGACAAAAGAAACGGGAACCCCTTTTGAAAGCGCAGTCATCCTTGCTTTTTTGCAAACCGACACCATTTTTCCCACAAAAAGCTTAATCTCCCGTTTTTCAGCCCCCTTTCCAATATTCATAAACACCATGGAACCTGCAATGGAGATAATCATCATCACAACGATGATTTCAATCAGTGTAAACCCTTTAGAATTAAATCTTTTAGAAGCAAACTCTTTAGAAACTGATTTCATTGATTCCAAATATTGTAGAAAGCATTGTTATAACTATTCCGCCGATGATAAGACCCATGACAAGTATGGCTGCAGGCTCCACAAGAGAAAGAAAAAGACCTATTTTTGCCTCTATTTTATTGTCAAGATCATCTGCTGCAGTGACAAGCATCTCACCTGTTTTTCCTGTTTCATCACCTAAGATCACCATCTGAACAATCATGGGAGGCAGAAATTTCTGCTCTTTGACTATGGCGGCAATACTCCTTCCCTCCTTTACCTGATAATAAATATCCTCTGACATCTGCCTCAACACACTGTTTCCCACGACATCCCTTACAATGGAAAGGGATTTCAAAAGTGGAACTCCACTTTGTACAAGGATTCCAAGGGTTCTTGCAAAACGGCTCACCTGAATTTCAAGGAGAAGATCTCCAATACCCGGGATCTTTATCAAATTGGTATCTATCCATTTTTTTCCCCTGTCAGTGTGTATAAGACGTAAAACCAGGAAAAAAATTACTGCAGAACATAGCAGTAATGCCCACCACCAATGACTGATAATCTTGCTTGCAAATAAGAGCACTGCCGTGGAAGCAGGAATTTTCTGACCAAGATCAGCAAAAATAGCTGCAAACCTCGGAACAACAAACCCCATTATAACGAGAATTGATGCAAAACCTGTTAAAAGGAGTATTGCAGGATAAATGGAAGATGAGATGATAAATTTCTTTGTCTTTTCCGTTCTTTCCATGAGCAGGGCAAGTTTTTCCATCACAGAAGGCAGAAGGCCTGCCATTTCTCCAACCCTGACCATATTAATATAAAGGTTACTAAAGTCATTGGACTTTAATTCCATGGCACCTGAAAGACTCTGTCCCTGCTTTATCTCTTTCCTTAAAAAGGCTGCAATCTCTTTTACACTTTTTTGATCCGAAGACTCTTCAACAATATGAAGCGCCCTGTCAACGGGAAGGTCTGATTTTATGAGATGGGCAAGATCCGAAGTGAAACGCAGCAACAGAGACGGTTTTAAACTTTTTCTGGAAAATTTAAGAAGAAAACCACCTCTTTTGTCCTTGTCCCGCCATCTTAAAAGCACCCACCCCATGGAAGTGATCTGCAGCAGGAGATCTTCCCGTGAAGCAGCTTCACGGGACTCAGAAATCCTTTTTCCATTATTGTCAATGGCTTCATATCTGTAAACCGGCATCAGCGGGTGACCCTCAGGACTTCTTCACAGGTTGTGATTCCATTTTCCACCTTTTTCAAGCCATCCATCCTCAATGGGACCATGCCCCTTTCAACAGCTTTATTAAAAATCTCTGTTCTGCCTGCGCCCTCGGCAATTGTACCCTGAATAACATCATCAACAATGAGAAATTCAAATATCCCGATCCTTCCCCTGTAACCGGTATGGCCACATCTCTCACAGCCCTTTCCCCTTTTCACCTTTTCAGGTATCACCTCTGCCGGAACATTAAAATCATCTGCAAGCAGATTGATCTGTTGTTTTGAAAGCAAAATTTCCTCGGAGCAATGGGGACATATTTTCCTCACAAGTCTCTGGGCAAGAATACCCACAAGGGAAGACGATATCATGAATCTTTCCACGCCCATATCCTCAAGCCGGGTTATACCTCCTGCAGCATCATTGGTATGCAGGGTGGAAAAGACAAGATGCCCGGTTAAAGATGCCTGGACGGCAATACCTGCGGTTTCGCTGTCCCTTATCTCACCTATGAGCATTACATCGGGATCATGGCGAAGAAATGAACGCAGTGTATTTACAAATGTAAGTCCGATGGAAGCGTGTACCTGAACCTGATTTATACCGCTCAACTGATATTCAACAGGATCTTCAACTGTAACGATTTTTTTATCAGGTGTATTAATCTCATTTAAGGCAGAGTAGAGTGTTGTTGTTTTTCCTGATCCTGTGGGGCCTGTAACAAGAATGATACCATAGGGTAAATTTATTGTTTTTCTGAACTTTTCAAGGGCATGACCGGAAAACCCCACAGCATTAAGGTCAAGCTCAACAGATTCGGTATGGAGCAGCCTGAGCACCAGACTTTCACCAAAGCTTACGGGAATGGATGAAACACGTATATCAACTTCCTCTTTACCCGATTTTATCTTGATGCGGCCGTCCTGGGGAAGACGTCTCTCCGCAATATCAAGTTTTGCCATGAGCTTGATCCTTGAAGTGATTGCCGCCCTCTGCTTTACAGTGATTGATTCCTCGTCATGCAGTACCCCGTCAATCCGATACCGCACCTGTACGGAATACCGTCTTGGTTCTATGTGTATATCCGAGGCTCCTGCATCGAGAGCCTTGTTTATGATATGATTAACCAGCCTGATTACAGGAGCTTCAGATGCCATACCCTTAAGCTGTTCAGGGTCTTCCCATAGCTGATCTTCAAGGGATATATCATCTTCATTGTCCTCACCTGACATATCAGCATCTGCTTCATACCACCTGTAAAGATATTGACTGATGAGATCCTCTTGCGCTTTATAGACTTTTAGAGGTTTGTCGTATCTTTTCCTTATAATTTCACGTGTATTAAAATCACAGGGATCAACCATTATAACCACAAGGAAATCTTCTGAATCATCCACGGGCAGGAACCTGAATTTTTTCATGAAACTCATGGGCATAAGGCTTATGGATGGCGGATTTTCAGGAAGGTCATCCTCTGTGATCTCAGGGATATCCTCTCCTGAATAAAGACCATTGCTTACCATATCTGCTTTATCAGCAATTTTTGATCTTTTTTTGAAAAAAGATCCTGATTCAGAAAAACTCTGCCACAATTTACCCATTATTAATAATTACCAGGCTTAAAAAAACAGTAAAAAAAATATATTATACTTTCTTGCACAGGAATTTATTTCCAGCTTACAATATCTTTATTCATGGGACCTTCTCCGCCTTCAGTACCATCCATGCCGTAACTGAACAGATCGTAGGCTCCATGATCTCCGGGAGATTTATAATGATAGTCAAAACCCCAGGCATCCTTTGGAACAGGTTTGGGCAGATAGGGTCCTGCCCATGTTTTCAAATCTCCTGGTTTTTCCCGTAAAGCCTGCAATCCCTCTTCAGTTGTCGGATATCTCCCGTTATCCAGCCTGAAATCGTCAAGGGCGGCACCAAGCAGTGCTATCTGAGCTTTGGTTGTGTTTATCTTTGCCTTGTCTACTTTTCCAAAAAATTTCGGAGCAACAAGTGCGGATAAAAGACCAATTATGATCATCACCACAATCAGTTCTATTAAAGTGAAACCATCGTCTTTTTTCACTATATCTTTTGACTTAACTATATCTTTTGAAAATATATCCTTTGAAAATATATCCTTTGAAAATTTTTTTAACGACATAATCATCTCCATTTATTTATCAATTTAAACAATGTTTTATAATAGATTAATTTTTTATTGTCAATCAAATCCAAAACACACGATGCCCGCAACCCAGAATTTTCTTTTTTTGATGATAAAAATTCATTAATTATGCACAAAAAATCACAGCAGGCAAGATTAAAGCTGAATAACCATATTTTGAGTGAATCTATTAAGAAAAGTTTCAAATAAGAAAATTTTCAAAGTTTCTTTGACTATATTTAAGAAAACTGTTAATCCGTGTTGATATCCCGTATAAGCTTAAAATTGGGGTAAGCGG
Organism: Desulfobacteraceae bacterium; assembly: GCA_015493575.1. Taxonomy (GTDB): domain Bacteria; phylum Desulfobacterota; class Desulfobacteria; order Desulfobacterales; family Desulfobacteraceae; genus WGCX01. Next base: position 16,480 of record WGCX01000214.1, read on the forward strand.
CTGCCGGGCGTCATGCGCACATTCAACCCTTGCTGACATTGGATTTATCGGCAGAAAAAGCGGTTACACTGTTTTTGTCGGAGGAAAATCCGGTATAAACCCGGAACAGGGACAATTGCTTGCCCAATCGGTGAACGAAGACAATGCCCTGCTGATTATGGAAAATATAATTAAACTGTATTGTAAAAAAATTGAGCACGGTAAAAAAAGACAAAGGGTATTTCATATTATTGAAAAAATGGGCTTTGACAAGTTCAAATCCTTATGTAATGCAATAATGACATATTTTATCAGATTTTTTGATTCTTTCAAAGGAGCATACAAAATGGCCGACAAATCAACAGGAGTCAGCATAACTATTCTTTTACCTGCAGGAAGACTTCCCCTTGATGTAATGAAAGCAACCCAAGATCTCGCTGAAAAGTATAATTTTGGCATATATCTTTCCTTAAGCCAGAACCTTAGATTAATTAATGTCCCCGAATCAGAGGTTAAAAAGATAAAAGAAAAACTTACAGCTCTTGGCGCTGATTTTAAAGGGCCGGGGAAATTTCCCCTTCCAAGAATTTGTGTGGGCAAGCCCCATTGCAGCCTTGGCATGGTGGACACAGAAAAATTAAGCCGGAACATCCTTGCACGTTTCAGCAAAAAAGAAAAAACAAAGGCTAAATTTAAAATTGCAATATCCGGCTGCCCGGTTTGCTGCTCCTGGATCAAAAATACCGATATTTCAATTGCAGCTGACAGTGATGGTTATACGGTTTATGCAGGGGGAAAAGGCGGACCAAAGCCCAGGACTGCAAAAAAAATCAAAATAAATGCCACCGAGGATGAAGTGCTGGATATCGTGGAAACATTAATTAATTTTCATGATAAAAAAACAAAAACCAAACAGAGGATGTATAAACTCATCGACGACCCTGACTTTCCGTTTTCTGCAGTTTAAAAGCAGATCTGTTATTTATTTAGTTTATTCACATTCTCTGGATTATATACGCAGCTATTTCCGGAAATCTCTACGAAGCTCGGTTTTTAAAATTTTCCCTGAACCGGTTTTTGGCAGTCCCATTATAGTCGCTGCATCACATGTGTTCCGCCCTGATATGAAGGAAACTATCAATGCTGAATTTTCTAAAAGGTCTGGATGATGATTTACAGCAGGCCATTATAATCCAGTTGCGTGATTTATGGTCACATACGTCCACTGCCATTGAAGGGAATACACTCAGTCTCGGTGAAACAGCTTTTGTGCTGCAAGAGGGCCTGACCATTTCCGGCAAACCATTAAAAGATCATGAAGAGGTGGTGGGACACGCAAAGGCGATTGAGATTATTTATGATCTAATAAATAATAATACATCCTTTTCTGAAAAATGTTTATTTTCACTTCACAGGGCTGTGCAGACACAAAAGATTATAGATATTTATAAACCAATTGGCGGATGGAAAAAGGAACCAAATTCAACAGTGGCCGTTATCGATGAATCACAGGTTGTATTTGAATATGCTCTCCCGGATGATGTCCCATCACTCATGCATGACTGGTTTAAATTGTATCATGAGCTTGACCAATCTCTAAAATTAGATGACAAAAGCCAGGCGTTGATGGCTTATGTACAGCTTCATGTTTCCTTTGTACGAATTCATCCTTTTTTTGATGGTAATGGCAGGATTGCACGATTGATTGCAAATATTCCGGTTCTTAAATCAGGACTGCCACCCATTATTATCCCCAAAGAGCAGCGCAAACAATATATTGATGCCTTGTCGTTTTATCATTTCTCTGCGGGACAGCTAAGATCTGGTAATGCGCTCTTGCCAAATCAAGATGCTTTGAACGCCTTTATTACATTTTGTGAACATGCATGGAAGACATCCCTTGTTCTTGTGGAGGAAATACATAAAAAACAAATCAACAGGCTTTCACTATAATTTTAACACCTTACAAATACTTTTTTGCTAAATGAGGGGTTAGGGGGGGGGTTGGCAAAAAACTATAAATCTGATATATTAATCTTATGAGAGAGTTATCGGTACATTTCAAAGAGATGCTGAAAGAAAGGTGTATAAATCTTGAATGGACAGAAGCAACGTTAAGAAGACCTGATTTCACAGAGCGTAAAAACGACGGAACAGTGCATTATATAAAACGGATAGATGAATATGACGGAAGGTGGCTTAGGGTAATTGTAAATGAAAGCATTAACCCTAATAAAATTATAACGGCTTTTTTTGACAGAAGAGTTAGGAGAAAAAGCTATGAAAATAAAAGTTGATAAAGATACCGATACACTTTATTTTCGTCTTGATGAAAATAAAATTATTGAGTCTGAAGAAGTCCAACCTGGAGTCATACTTGATTATGATGAAAATAATCAGGTAGTTGGTGTTGAATTCCTCAATATTTCAAAACGTGCAACTATAGACGAACTCAGTTCTATGCAATTTCAAATGGCATAAGGGAACTTCCAAAAAATAATCTACGCATCCTTTTTGCCCTTTTGCTCGTTTTCTACGTTGTGATAACAGCCACATAGTCTGACTATGCACCTGTCATCACGCCTTGAAAACAAACAAAAGTCCTGCACGATATACGCATATTATTTTTTTCCAGTTCCCTAACTGGAAAAATGTTACAGATATGAACCAGATC
>WGCX01000215.1 GCA_015493575.1 Desulfobacteraceae bacterium
ACTCGATTATCAAGTTTTTATCGAACATTAAAGATTTAAGAGGGTCAGGCTTTCCTTATTGTCATTATCTCAACTTTTGAGGTTAACATATATTTACTGTTTGATAACAACGAATAAGAAAAGCCTGACCCCCGTTTTGGAAAAATTTCAATTAAAAAACTTGATAATCGAGTTTTATCTATGGTATAAGAATACAGTAAAAAGTCAAGCCTTATAATTTTTTTTATAAAAAAGTCTTTGCGAAACAAGGTGAAATTTTTATTTTTTTTAAATCTTTGACTCTTTGGGGCAAATCCGGGCTAATCCAGATCCGCTGCATGGCGGTTTTTTATTATTAAATTTTCCAGAGCTTCGTATGTCTGTGCTCCCACAAGCCGATCCAGTCCAATAAAAAAACTGGGGACTGCTATGACGCCCTTTGCTTTGGAGAGATTCCAGTCTGAATCCACCGCATGGGAAAATGCCCGTGTTTCAATAATATGCCGGCCTTTTTCCGGGTCCAGCCCTGATCGTTCTATAAGATCCAACAGGACATTGTTCCTGGCAATATTGAGTCCTTTGACAAAATAAGCCTTGAATGTCTCCATATGGAAATCATGGCCCCGGCCCTGTGTTTCGGCCCATAAACCGACTTCCTGGGCAAGGCGGCTGTTGTAGGTCATTTTTCTGTCACCCATCTCAACCCCAAATTTGTCCGCAGCAGTCTTAAGGCTCACCATCATTTTGTCCACATCAACAGGTATTTGTTTCAACCGGAACAGCTCTTCCATGGTACGCCCCTGGTCAGGTGTATCCGGATGAAGGGGAAATGCCCGCCATTTAACATTAATATCGTAATTTTTTTCAAGTTTTTCAATACTCCCGGTAATGAAATAGCACCAGGGTCAGACATAGTCTGAAAATATTTCAAGCTTTAAAGTGGAAGACATCTTTTTTCTCCCTGCTATTATCAGTTGTCAGTTAACTGACAACTGTGGCTTTGCCTCTTTAGTGGTTGTCATTAACGCGGATCACCAGTTTCCCGAAATTTTAACCGCTTAACATCCCGATAAACGTCCTGGGGGCATTTTCTAACCCATCGATAATATGCTCACGGTATTTTATCCGGCCTTAATCAAGCCCAAGCCGTATTTCCCGGGGTTACAGGCATCCATGAGAATTATTCAAGTTTGAGGATCATAAAAATATAGGCCCCGTCATTAATATCAATTGTCAGATTCGCCCCCCTTGTTTCAGCATAATGAATCCAGGCGGGTTTTTTTTGTGTTCCGCATTCACGATTTGGATAAAATTCTCCTGTCTGACCGTTTTTCCAGGAAAGGACCATACAGTTCCTGCATTTTGTCAATGCAATTTTCTTTGCTGCTTCTTCTGCTTTTGAAAAATCAAGTTCCGGGCCGTCTATATTATATCTAATGTACTCATGGGGAGCTTCTCCCGGTTCTGAAAAAATCTGTGCCATTTTTACCTCAGGTTAATATGTTTCAACAACATGAATATTTTTTATATGAAAATGCTGTTCAAAGTGTCTACAGCAAAGCCCCTGTGGTTGATAGGTCCAGCCCATCAGGACACAAATGCGATCAGGTATTTTGCCCTGCCGGGCGTTAAGAAGCGCAGGCTGTTTGAGGACATACTTGACCGCAGTTTCTGCGCTTTAGACCGACAGGACAAAATATCCGCCGACTGTTTTTGGGCTGGCTCTATCAACCACAGGGGGCGGCCTCATGGTGATTATACTCAGCATACAGTCAATAATTGATCCCAGCGGGTTGTATAGGCTGAAGAACGATAATTGGAAATGGTCTGCCAGTATTGCTTGTTTGAACTCCCCAGTGCTGCAGATCTTACACAGCCTCTGCCCATTTGAGAATTTATATTATCAACGGTTTCCATCAATCTTTGCGTACGTGCCGTATCTTTTGTGTTAAAAAGATCCTGCTGAACATGACTTTCCTGTACTAAATTTGAAAAGACAATCCCTGCTTTGGTGTATTGTTTGTTCCTTTTAAAAATCTGTTTTAAAATTTTTTTACCCTGTTTTATCAATTCAGGTGTATTGTTGCTTGCCGTGGGGAACACTGCTGTTTTTGAATTATAATAAAAAGATTCAGGTTTGAACCTGCTGGTCATAACATAAACCGTCATGGTTTCAGCACAACTGTTCTGTTCTCTTAACTTTACTGCACCCCTTGAGATATACAGGGATATTGCCTGTGATAAAGCTGTAAGATCTGTCACGGGTTTTTTAAATGAACGCGAGGCAGATACGGATTTTCGCCTTGTGTTAATATCTTCTGCAAGGGGATAACAGGACTCTCCGCAGAGTTCCCTTTGCAGCCTTATTCCGTTGATACCCATTTTTTTCCGTATTACACGGGTAGCTGCATATTTAAAATCCAGCGCTGTTTTGATGCCTTTAAGCTTCAGGTAAGCAGCATATCTGCCGCCAATTCCCCATACATCTTCAACCGGGGTGATTTCAAGTGCCCTGTCCTGGAATTTCATTGAGGTAAGGTCAAGAACCCCGCCTGTTTTTAATGAGGATTTGGCAATTTTATTTGCAAGTTTTGCAAGGGTTTTTGAAGTTGCCATGCCAATGGAAACCGGGATGCCTGTATCTTTTTTTATTTTTTTACGGATATGGTGTGCATAGCTTTTTAAACCGGTAAAGGCAAAGTCTGAGAAATCAAGAAAAGCTTCGTCAATGGAATAAATTTCCATTGCAGGCGTAAACATGTCAAGGATCTGCATAACCCTGTTGGACATGTCGCCGTACAGGGCATAATTGGATGAAAAAACGTGAACATCCATAGTGTTAATGATGTGCCTCAGCTTGAAAAAAGGAACACCCATTTTAATCCCAAGGGCTTTGGCCTCATTGGACCTTGCCACTGCACACCCGTCATTATTGGAAAGCACAATAACAGGTTTGCCCTCAAGTTCAGGTTTGAATACCCTTTCACATGAGACATAAAAATTATTACAGTCAACTAAAGCAAAAACAGGCATATATCAGACCCTATGAATAACGTTTGTTACAACGCCCCATACCTCAAAAGCCATCTCTTCCGTGATTTTAATGGGTCGATAGCCACAATTTTCGGGTTCAAGAAAAAGTGAACTGTCCCGGTACCGCAACCGTTTTACGGTGAGCTCTCCGTCAATGACTGCAATGACAATCTTTTTATCTACAGCTTCAAGGGATCGGTCAACAATTAAAATATCATCGGGATAAATCCCTGCATCGATCATGGAATCTCCGCTGACTTTTACAAAAAATGTGGCGGCAGGGTGTTGTATCAGGTGCTTATTCAGGTCCAGGCTGCCCTCCACGTAATCTTCAGCAGGAGAAGGAAAGCCTGCTTCCACTGCAGACGTGAAAAACGGGCAGCTTATGGAATTTGTTTCATTGGGTTTGAAAATTTTCTGCATCAGCATTTTGTTTTTTCTTTATGATAAAATTATAATATCAGTGATAATTTGACTTTGTATCTTATATTATTGTTATTATCAAATCAACTTTTTAACTTCACTGCGGTGGACGGGGACATGGCAAGATCATACAAGTTGCGGAAAAAGTAAATAAATTGACACGGGAACTATGCCGGGACACAGGGGTGCATGGTCATCCGCCTGCCGTCAATTTCAACGGATGTTTTGGTATATGTAAGTTTGTTGATGATTTTCCCATCCTTGAAATGAATGATGTCAATTCCTTTTCTTGTTTCAGGCAGGTTCTCAAATCCGGGTTCATTTGAAGGCCATTCAAGGACCCAGCGATACAGGACTTTCTGCATTTGTTCATCTATAAAAATTTCCTCTTCAAAAAATCGGAAATCGCCGTGGTTTTCAAACCAGTTTTCCCAGGCTTTTCTCAGGGCTTTCCGGCCTTTTACATAGGCGCCTGTCCAGTTTTCAAAAAAATTTCATCGTGAAAAACAGACATCACGCTGTCAAGATCGTGCCTGTCCCAGGCAAGGTTCCATTCTTTTAGCAGGGATTTAATTTCTTTGCGTGAAAGTTTCATGATGTTGCCTCCTGTCCCGATGTTGAATTACACCTTTATTTTACTTCTTATGTATCAGGAAAGGCAAGAGTTTAAGAAAAAAACCACGGTTGACGTGTGAAATATTTTAAAAAAGTTTTGCGGCATAAATTTTTCAATTTTTCAATTTTTCATTTGTCCTGTATTTTTTTGTGCAATATACATCAAATTTTGTGCATACCCCTACCCAGTTGATCTGCTGTTAAACCTGTGAATATTTTCTGCCTATATCAGGATGCTTATTCATATGACCTCCGCCCCAATCAAATTGTCAGAGCATAAAATTCGGCGAAAGTCCTTAACCAAAGGCTTCATATAAATCTTTTTCGGGGTTGTTTTGTATGTTTTGCCTTTGCGAATAAGACCTTGTCCTGTTGTCATGCCTATATATTCCCAGTTGGAGGCTTGGTAACATGTCCCATGATAAAGCTTAGGGTCAACGAAGGTCTCCATCAAAACCGGCTGAAAATTCCATTTTTTTTGCCAGTCATTTTGTATCCTTCGAGTCACCTTTCCTAATGCATTACTGGCCAAATTCTTGATATGCACCCATGGAAAAATCAAAAATCGCGAATTATTTACAACCCAGGCCAAATTCTGCAACCGCTGGTTCATACTCCAGCCGATCCATTTGTCTCTCGCCGTCATTGATTTTGCTGCACCTGAAAATAATAAACAACCAAGAATTTTGTCACCATTCTTAATGAAATATCGCATGACATATCCAAACGGCTTACTATAGCCAAGATAATGGTACCGGAACATATATTCATTCCATAACCGGATATCCTTTCTAATGCTTAGAAGTTCCACACTGATGTCTTTGAAACCACCCTCTATCTTGCTGAATGCTGGTTCCGCATCCGTTTTGGAGGTTAATACTATCTTTGCCTGTCGGGATTTAACCTGAATTCGCTTTGCAGGAAGTTTTAAAAATTGATCGTCTTCTAATTTCTCTAACATTTTCTGACAGGCATCGAATTTGTTGCTGCCTGATGCGGTTCGCCAGTTTAAATTTTCACAAATTGTCAGTATTAATTCATTACGGCTCAAATTTGAAAACATTTTTACTGTTTCCACAACCTCTTTTATCTCCTCGTGGGTAATTTCCCGGCCACAACAAGTCATCGCAGGATCTTTTTTTTCAATCATAGCGGTATCCATTTTATGTGTTTTTTATTTAAGGACAACGCTACAGTATCAAAATTTAAAACATCCATCTACAGTTTTTTTTGCGATAAAAAAGATTATGCTTCTGCCAAAAACCCCGCCGTCATTGACTTAAAAATAATATACGTCAGGGGTGCTGAAAAGTCTGGTTTGTAAAACTTTTTTGCGCAGAAAAGGCTTTTACAATTTAAAGAATTTTATTAAAAAATGCCTTGGTACGTTCTTCTTTAGGATGACTAAATATTTCCTTTGGTTTACCTTGTTCCACTATAAGCCCATCATCCATAAATATTACCATATCCCCCACTTCCTTGGCAAAGCCCATTTCATGTGTAACAACTATCATTGTTATTTTTTCTTTTGCCAATTGTTTCATTACTGATAAAACTTCACCAACCATTTCAGGATCCAATGCGCTGGTCGGTTCATCAAACAACATAACACGGGGTCCCATGGCAAGTGCCCTTGCTATTGCGACACGCTGCTGCTGTCCTCCGGACAGTTCATCCGGATATGCACCTGACTTATCGCTCAACCCGACTTGATCAAGCAAAGCAAGGGCCTTTTTATGCGCCTCTTCTTTTTTTATTTTAAGAACCTTGGTAGGCCCTATCATTATATTGTCGAGAACCGTTAAGTGAGCAAAAAGATTAAAGTGCTGGAACACCATACCAATTTCTTTTCTCATCTCAATCAGATCGGATTTACTATGTGCTACTTCCACACCCCTGACGTATATATCTCCGCTGGTAACTTCCTCAAGTCCGTTTATGCAACGAATTAACGTTGTCTTACCTGATCCGGATGCTCCTATTATAACAACAACATCTCCCTCTTTAATGGATATGGATATATCCTTTAAAACTACATTATCCCCAAACGCTTTTGAGAGATTTTTTATGACAACCATATCGTTACTACCGTTTTGTAATTTCATATTTCCTCTCAAAATAACTTGATATACTAGTCAGACTTAAAATGACAATTAAGTATATAATAGCCACAGCTGTCCATATCTGTAAGGATTCAAATGTAGTGGATATTATAATCTGGCCCTGCCTGGTCAATTCATTAATTGATATCACAGAAAGCAGGGATGTATCCTTAATTGTCTGTATGAACTGATTCATCAGCGGGGGTATCATGCGCTTAAATGCCTGTGGTAAAATTATGTAGCGCATAGTCTGATATTTACTCATACTTATACTTAATGCGGCTTCAGTTTGTCCTTTTGGAACAGATAAAACACCAGCTCTGATTATCTCCGTTATGTAGGCACCTTCATTCAGAGTTAAAGCCAGAATGCCTGCAACAGGAGTAAAATATGGATCAAACCATCTATGAAGGGGTAAAACCATGGGAAGGGCAAAGTACACATAAAATATCTCTACGAGAAGCGGAAGCCCTCTGAAAAGATGCACATAGCTCTCTCCTATCTTCCTTAAGCTGGCAGTTATCGATAATTTGCATAACGCAAAGATCAGTCCCACAATAGTGGCAAAAAATATTGTTGCTATGGAGTACAAAACAGTTAATTTTGCCCCATACAATAATTGCGGCATGGCGGCGTTTATAATGCTTAAGATATTCATTTAATCCAACCGATTTCGCAGTGAAGAGAAAAAATAACTCTTCACTGCATTTTAAAATTTTAAAATTATTTCCCTATTTTTACGAAACCATGCTCATCATTACCAAAATACTTCTTGTATAATTTAGTATATGTGCCATTCTTATACACTTTCTTCAACCCTTTATTAACAGCCTTTAAAAGCCATGGTTCCCTTTTTGTAATAGCAAAACCATAATTCTCAGATGTCAAAAGATGGCCCACAATATGAACATTGTGATGAGTTTTGGCATAATTCAAATTCACAGGGTTATCAAACACTACGGCATCTGCACCACTGGATCTCAACTGATTATAAGCATCATCAATATTACTGAATCTTTGAACTTTAATACCGGGTTTTTTGGACATCATTATATCGGCAGTTGTCCCTAATTTTACCGCAACTATTTTGCCCTTTAAATCAGGAAAGTCATTTATGGAACTACCTTTTTTAACGAGTACTGATAAACCGGAATGGTAATATGGATAAGCAAAATTAACAACTTTTGCCCTTCCCGGTCTTATTGTTATACCAGCAACAGCAATATCAATAGTCCCTGTTTGAAGTGCCGGTATTAAACCTTGGAAATTCATGCTTCTGAGCTTTAATTTTAAGCCTTCGGATTTTAAGACAGCACTGATTAAATCGATATCAAATCCTTTAATTTTACCATTTACCTCATACTCAAATGGAGGAAATGTTGTATCGGAAGCAACATTGATTATCTTTTTGGAATAACTTTTAGCAAAACTCATAGTGGGCAAATTAAACATCAAACCAAGACTTAAAGCCAGAAACGACAGAAAAATTTTTCGTACCATAATAACAACCTCCTTAAAATAATTTATATTATACATATAGATGTATATAGAATACACATTTATCGTAATAATCCTGTTAAAAAATATTGTCAAGTTGAATTAATCCCCGGACAGAATCAATGAATATAAT
>WGCX01000216.1 GCA_015493575.1 Desulfobacteraceae bacterium
AGTGTAACGAGGAGGTGTCTAAAGATTATACTCGAACAATAATTCCACCTTCCTTATAAGTAATATGCTCAAAATTTAGTTCAAATTTTGAGTTTTATGTAATTTTTATCGGTTATTTTTTACAATACAATACATTTTATTTTTATAGATATGTCCAAAATAAATAAAAAAAACAAACTCTTATATTAAATATTTAAGTTGCCATATGAACTTTGTTGTGGTATCCGCTTTAAAATCAAATGTCATTTTAATGCTTCGCTGTGAGCAAAGTTTATTATGGCATTTTTTCCCAATAAATAAAGTGTAAACTATTATGTTTATTGGCTACACGCCTTTGGCCCATTTTTGTCAGAATTTTTGATTCTTTGACCCAGCTGGGCAAATCCAGCTTTGCCTCATGGCGTTTTTTTCATTAAAGAGCTCATTTTTGACAGAGTAACTGTACGCTTTTTATGTTTGTCAAAATCTCTGATTTTTTTTAGGCATTGTAACGCAGTTCATACAGAACTGCCCCATGGCAGTTTATATGAAACTCTCGCTAAATTCCTTTAAAAACAAGAGTTTCAATATTTGTTGTGAGGCCGTTTAAGAGTCACCAGATCGGCCTCATGGCCGTTATATTGAATTCGTTTTAAACGGTAAATTAAAAATTTTAACAAGGAGGAAAGATGCGCAAGTTAGCTGTTTCATTTATGGTATTTTGTTCGTTCGCACTTGTTTTTTCATCAAATGCATGGAGTTGGGGAAGAAAGACAACCATTAAAATAGGGATTAATGCTCCTCTGACAGGTGATATCCCAAAAGTTGGAGAAGGAACAAAGTTTGCGGCATTAATGTGGCTTGAAGATATTGAAAAAGCTGGAGGCCTGGAAGTTAACGGCAAAAAATATCCGGTTGAATTAGTTATTGAGGATAACGAATCAAAGGCTGAGTCTGCAGTAAAAGCCAACACAAAAATGATAACCCAGGATGATGTGCTTATAATTATAGGTCCTCAGTCTTCCAAGCAGGCTGTTCCCGCAGGCGATGTTGCCAATAATTATAAAACTCCCATGATAAGCCCGTGGTCCACCAATCCCGCAACAACAATGGACAGGCCCTATGTTTTCCGTGCGTGTTTCCTTGATCCTTTTCAGGGGCCTGTAATTGCAAATTTCGTAACCAATGAATTTCACTATGACAAAGCAGCTGTCTTATATGACGTTGCAAGTGATTACCCCAAAGGGCTTGCAGAAGTTTTTAAACAGGCATGGGAAAAACTCCACGGACCAGGCTCTGTGGTTGCCTTTGAAAGTTTTACAACAAAGGATACTGACTTCAGTTCCCAGCTTACAAAAATTGTAAAATCAGGCGCCCAGGTCCTTTTTACTCCGCAGTATTATAATGAGGTGCCTTTAATCGTGCACCAGGCAAAGGATCTTGGATGGAAAGGCCCGATTGTCGGAAGTGACAGCTGGGGATCGGCAGAAACAATCAAACTTTGTGGTAAAGAGTGCTATGGAGATTTTTTCAGCACCCATTATGCAGCAGCAGGAGCAAAAGGAGCCACAAAGGCATTCATCGACAGATACACAAAAACTTACGGCTATACCCCCGATGATGTTGCCGCTCTAACATGGGATGCAATGCGTCTTGCCCAGACAGCCATACAGTCAGCAGGTAAGATTACAGGCAACATTAAAAAGGACAGAAAAGCCGTTCGTGATGCACTTGCATCCATTAAGGACTTCAAGGGAATCACCGGTAATATGACATTTACAGAGCAGGGTGACCCGAAAAAATGTGCTGTAATCGTTAAAATTAATGATAAAGGCGAATATACATTTTTTAAATCCATTTGCCCTAAATAATTTTTGCATATTATAAATTATTAACCTGTACACAGGGACGGAAACTTTGACTCCGTCCCTGTGTGACGGCAGTTTTATGTAGTTTTTCTTTGAGACGGATCTGATATCAGGCAGGTTATTTTATAAGAAAGAGCTCATTTTTTGACAGAGCCACAAATGCTTTTTCTATGTTCGTTGTGAGGCTCCGCGGCGCAGTCCAGCTCGGCCTCATGGCCGTTATTTAAAACTTTTTTTAAAAAATTTATCTATATCAACGGGAGCAGGATCATGGAATATTTTCTTCAAAATCTGATAAACGCCCTGCAGTGGGGAAGTTTTTACGCTGTTATATCCATTGGGTATTCCATGGTGTACAGTATCTTAATGCTGTTTAACTTTGCCCATGGCGATATATTCATGGTTGGCACTTATATTGGATGCGGAATTGCCACTCTTTTTCTATCCCTTTTTTCAGCTTTTTTGCCTGGATGGCTTATTTTTATCCTCACCATTGTTGTCACCATGTTTCTGACTTCATTTGTGGGCGTATTTGTTGAGGAGGTGGGATATCGTCCTCTACGTCAGGCCCCGAGGGCATCGGCAGCCATTACAGGACTTATGATAGGAATTATTTTTGAAACGGGAAACCTCATTATCCTTGGCGCCCAGAGATTTAAGTTCCCGGCGCTGATAAAATCCGTAGCCTATCATAAAGGAGGACTATATTTTACCAATGTCAAGATAATGATTGTGGGAATTTCCATTCTTCTCATGCTTGCCCTTCATGTTTTCATTAAAAAAACAAAATGGGGAATGGCAATGCGTGCCATGTCCTTTGACTCCCTTGCCGTCCCTTTAATGGGAGTATCAATAAACGTGATTGCACCGCTTACCTTTGCCATAGGAGCAGGACTTGCCTCGGTTGCAGGCATTCTCTATGGTCAGGCATATCCGATCCTTGATCCATACATGGGGATTCTTCTTGGATGGAAAGCGTTTGTGGCAGCTATTCTCGGAGGCAGGGGCTCCATAATGGGCGCGGCAATGGCAGGTTATATGCTGGGATTTATAGAGATATTTGTTGCCATGATTTTTCCGTCAACCTTCAGGGATCTCATTGCCTACTCAATTATTCTTTTGATTCTGACCTTCAGGCCAAGGGGCTTTTTTGGGATGGAACATAGCATCAGGCTGAGGCTCTAATATTTTAAAAAATCAGGACAATTACATGGAAACAATTACAAAATTTAAAAGCATTTTTTATGGAGTACCCATGGCAGGGTGGCTGCTTGGAGCTTTTACAGCAGTAATGCTTGAGTATTTTTTGGGTGATCCTATTTCATATCTATTTGATTTGCCAAAAATACCAGTACTTTTCGGAGCACTTTTTGTACTGAAGCACCCTTTAATGATACCAAGTATTATTGGTTATGATATTGTTATTTATATTCTGCCAATTCTTCTTGTGGCAAAAATAACAGCACCATTAACCAATGCCCTTGCTTCGGTTCTTGAAAAAACACCGCTTTGGTTGTCGACCATAATTCATCTGTGCCTTTTTTACGGTATCATCGATACGTGGTCAGGGATAAACGACTACAGGCTTCTTGTTGTTAAACTTACCATGATATCCATTATCCTCACTGTCAGCTTAAATGTAATAAACGGCTACCAGGGAGAATTCTCATGTTCACACCCCGGTTTCATGGCACTTGGAGCCTATGCATCATCCACCATTACCCTTCTTTTCTTTGCAAATGATAAAATTTTCGGTGCAGCTCTTCTTCCTGCAGCCTGGGGGCCATGGGCCTTTCCCTTTGCCATTATTGCAGGTGGTGCAGTTGCTGCAATCGGGTCTCTTGTCGTTGCCATACCTTCTTTCAGGACACGCGGTGATTACCTTGCCATTATATCCCTTGCGTTCATGTTTATTGTTAAAAGTGCCATAGAAAATATGGAGATCATAGGCGGTCCCAGGGGGATGAGCAGTCAGCCAAACTACGCATCCCTGCCAGTGGTTTTTTTCTGGACAATTGTATGCATATGGACCATTCATAATTTTGTCACTTCCGTCATGGGAAAAACTCTAAACGCGGTGAGGGACAATGAACCTGCTGCCGATTCCATGACTGTCAATACAAGAAAAACCAAAATGACTGCCTTTATGTTCGGTGCGTTCTGGGCAGGAGTTGCAGGCGGGCTTTTTGCCCATGTGTTAAGATATGTGAATCCAAGTACATTCGGACTTCAGAAACTTGCCGAAATTCTTGCCATGGTTTATTTTGGAGGCCTTAACTCCATCTATGGTTCCATTGTAGGTGCAGTCAGCATTAATGTTCTTGGAGAAGCTTTAAGACCACTTGAGCTATTTAAATGGATTGTTATTCCGTTGATATTGATTCTTGTGATGATCTTCCGTCCCTACGGTCTTATTTCTTTTACTGAAATTAACATGAAAAAAATGCTGAGACCAAAAAATAAATAATAGCAATCACCGGCTGAAAACGAATATGCAGAACAAACAAGCTGATACACACGTGAACAAGGAGTTGTACAATGCCACCACTGCTCAGTGTTAAAGCAATGACCCATTATTTCGGGGGTCTTTGTGCGGTCAAAAATTATAATCTCACCATTAAACCGGGCCAGATAATCGGTCTGATCGGTCCCAATGGTGCCGGGAAGACGACCATATTCAATCTCATTACAGGAGTTCACACACCAACTGAAGGCACTATAGAACTTGAAGGCAGAGATATTGTGGGTATGAAAACCCATAAAATTGCATCATTAGGCCTTGGCAGAACCTTTCAGAACCTGCTTCTCTGGAGGCATATGAATGTCCTTGACCATGTGAGGATTGCCCATTATTCCCAGTTGAAATACGGCCTGTTCGGAGCATTTTTCGGAAGTCCGAGACGTAAAAGTCAGGAAGCTGAGATTGAAGAAAATTCCCACAGACTTATGAAATTATTCAATATCGACCAGTTTGCCGACCAGACCGTTGTTAATCTTCCCTATGGAGCCCAGAGACGTGTTGAAATGGCAAGGGCAATGGCAACCAGACCTAAAATTCTGTTTCTTGATGAACCCACGGCAGGCATGACACCGGATGAGCTTGTACACATGGTTAAAATTATCCGTCAGGTGCATGAAGATTTCGGAGTTGCAATATTTTTAATTGAGCACAGGATGAAATTTGTCATGGAGTTGTGTGAATATGTCCAGACTCTTGTGTTTGGTGAAATAATAGCAGAGGGCCCGCCTGAAGAAATCCAGCACAATCCCGACGTTATAGAAGCATATCTCGGCAAGGAGGATTTAACCTGATGCAGTTAAAAGTAGAAAATCTTGAAGTTTCCTATGATAAAATAAAAGCTCTCCATGGAATCAGTTTTTCCATTGACCAGGGAGAAATTGTTACAATAATCGGGGCTAACGGTGCAGGCAAAAGCACAACTTTAAGGGCTCTTTCACGAATGGTTCCCTCGGGGCACGACTCAAAAATAGAATTCATGGGAAATGATGTATTAAAATACAGCGCAGACAAGGTTGTGTCAAAACTTGGGATTTCCCACGTCCCGGAAGGAAGGATGATATTCGGTAACCTCTCGGTTAATGAGAATTTAAGTCTTGCAACCTTTGCAAGAAAAGACAAAAAACAGATAGAAAAGGACAGAAAATGGGTTTTCGATCTTTTCCCAAGGCTTTTTGAAAGAAAAGACCAGGCTGCAGGCACATTGAGCGGCGGAGAGCAACAGATGCTCGCCGTGGGGCGAGCCTATATGAGCGGAAGAAAAATGATGCTTTTAGACGAACCATCCATGGGTCTTGCACCCATTCTGATGCTTGATATGTTTGATGCCCTTAAGGAAATCAATAAACTCGGTACCACTATTCTTCTTGTGGAACAAAACGCAAGGCTTGCTTTAAAATTTGCCGAGAGAGGTTATGTTCTTGAAAACGGACATCTCGTTCTCCAGGGAGATGCCGATGACCTGCTTAACAATCCGGATGTTAAAAAAGCCTATCTCGGAGCCTGATATAGTGTAAGGATAAAATTAATAACGAGTTTTTTAATTCTTTTGTCCAAAAAACATGGAAACCGGAGATAAGAATTTATAAACCGATGAACTTTCTTTTAAAATAGTCATCCGGAAATTGATGTAAGTGATGCAACGGGAACAAGCCTGACTTTTTTTTCAATTATTGGAAGTTCCTCCTTAAGAGCTTTTAAGGTGGCTTTATATGGATGGCCGATGGCAATGGCAGTCCCATGTTTTTCTGCAATACGAATAAGTTCCTTTAATTGTTTTTTTATATAGGCAGTTGACTGAACATTATCGAGAAAAACATCCCTTTGTGCAAACGGGATCTGCAGAAGCCGTGCACATGGTCTGCAAACAGAATCTCTTGTGGTCCTGCTGTCAACAAAAAAAAGATTCTTCTCCTTGAGTATTGTAAATATCTGTCGCATCTTATCCGACATTGTTGTTATTCTTGAACCCATATGGTTATTGACTCCCTGTATATAGGGAATCCTTTTAATATCCCTGCGAAGCACTCTTAAGACCTGATCAGGCGGCATATCGGCAAGTATGGCGCCGGGGCCGGGATTAATTCTCGGATATTCAACAGGTTCCATTGGAAGGTGAAGCATGATATGTATCCCTTTTTTGTGGAGTCTTCCGGCAATTTGTTTTCCAAAAGGTGCATTCGGAAGCACCGAAAAAGTAATATTTGCGTTAAGATTACTCAGATCACTGGCCATTTTTTTATCAAACCCGATGTCATCAATAATAATTGCCACCACCGGAGTTTTATTCACGGCAGGGGGAAGAACAGGCCTTTTTATCTTTACATGGTCAATGGTATCGTCAAATATCTCAAACATCGGCTCCTTATGTGATCTTTTTTTCATGGATGCGAGCTTTCTGTTGTGTAATAGTGGAAGCTTTTTTTTGTTTTTTAAATTTTCTTTTACCGGGGGAACTGGTCTCCTGTTCTTTTTTCCATGCTTTGCAGGAACCGATTTGCCTGAATTAACTCCAGCTTCTGTTTCAACCTTGTTTTTGTCTTTGTCAGTAAGCCTTTTATTTAAAAAATAGTCGGCAAACATTGCCGCTGTTACAACAACAAATACCAGGATAATAAAACCTGTAACTATTTTTGTTAATTCACGCTTTAAAGAAGGC
>WGCX01000217.1 GCA_015493575.1 Desulfobacteraceae bacterium
CTACATCAAGCAAATAATATGCCTGAAAAAACCAAAGTTGGAGTACTATATACGGTTTATCTGAAAATTATTCTATAATAGCATTTCTGATTAACACACCTGATTTATAAAGTAAAATATTTGTTTATGTAAATTTCCAGAAGTTCAAATAATTCCTGCTCACTTTCCAGATTAATAATATCCCTGTGGAGTTTTTCTGCTATCTGTTCAAATTTTTCGAGAAAATGTGGATCGAAATGTGAACCTTTACCCTCTTTTATAATGGTCATGGCTTTTTTAAAGGAAAAAGCTCTCTTGTATGGGCGGTTGGAAGTAAGGGCATCAAAAACATCTATTATTGCAAAAATTCTGGCAGTTGAAGGAATATTTTCCCCTTGCAGTCCATAGGGGTACCCGCTGCCGTCAAATTTTTCATGATGGTACAGTACAACATCCGTTGCGTCTTTTAACCATTTATTATTTTTTATTATTTCCTCGCCCAATACTACATGTTGCTTCATTATTTCAAATTCTTCAGTGGTGAGTTTTCCCGGCTTTAAAAGAATATTGTCACTGATTCCTATTTTTCCGATATCATGGAGAAAAGCACCTTTAATTAGTGCCTTGATATGGGATGCACTTAAACCGGATTCTTCTGCAAGGCACACAGAGTAGACAGTAACACGATAGTTATGTAAGTTTGTATCACTGTCCCTCTTTGCTATGGCATTTCCAAGAGATCTGATGGTATTGATATTTGAGTCAAGTAAATCACATGAGCGCAAAAACAGTTTTCTGTGCAATTGTAAAATAAGAGGATAAAGCAGGAGAGTGGTAAGCAGTACAATTATCATTGATTCAATTACCGATAAAAGGATCTGGTTCCTGATTCTGTCAAGTTGTCTGTCACTTACATGGTATACCGCTTCGAAATGTCCAATAATTTTCTTTTTGATTTTATCTCTGATGGGCGACATCACTTTTATATAGATTTTATCGTTCAGGGAAGCTTTTTTAAAGGCAATTTTTCCGGTCATAATAAAATCTGGGAATTTGCGGTTCAGATTTTTTTTGAACTGGTCAGAATTAGAATTATTTACGCTTTCAGAAAATATTTTGTTTAAATTATTATCATACACTTCCATTAAAACAAATAAATTTTGGTCAAGAGATGTTCTCAAAGCCTGTTTTAAGATTGACAGTGATGCATCACTGTGATTGTAGAAGTAATCTCTATAATACTTGGAGCATTTATTCGACTCTTCAACAGCCAATTTTGCTACATGATCATCAATGCTGGTGTATTCAATTAAAAATACAATCATTCCCGTGAGCAGGGAAATTGCTATCCCGCCGATGACCATTTTCCCGAAAACCGTTTTATTAATGTTTTTCCCATCTGTCATTATGCATCACCGCCAGAATTGTAAGATTAAAAATTTATGGATTCCTGGAGTTCATCAATTGTGAAATCCCATTGTGTATTATGGGGCGGAACAGGTTCATTGAACATTTCAGGCAGCTGATCATCAAATTTTGTAAAGCCTGCTCTTCTGTTGAACTCTTTTTCATCGTTGAGAATGGATCTGCCAAGGGCCATGACATCATCCGGAGTCAGTGAAAGGGCATACTGCGCATTAAGCATATCAACAATCGTCTGAACCCCGTCTTCATTATCAAGCACGGCAAAGGCTACAAAAAGACATAAGCCCGCTGCATCTATTGCTGCCGTTGCAATCTGCAGGTTCTTTGAAAGTTCAATATTACCCTCTTTTTTCAAAGGATCAACGGTTCCTCCAACACTTAAAATATTTGCAGTAACCCCGTAACCTGCTGTATGGTCAGCTCCCATGGGACTTGTAGCGTAAGTTACCCCAACTCCTTTGACGGATCTTGGGTCATAGGCCGGAAGCGCCTGGCGTTTCACTGCAGGCACCCTGTCAACCCCAAGGGCATCTCCCGTGAAAACCGACCCGTTTCCAATCATTTTCCCTTTAATACTTCCAACTTTCACCTGTTTTAACAGGTCAATAGCTGCTTTGCCGTCTCCCCATTCAATTAAACCTCCTTCCATTGCAATGCCAAGTGATACACCGGTTTCTATGGTGTCAAGGCCAAAATCATCACACAGCCTGTCAAGCATGGCAATTTCATCAAGATTATGGATGGTTGTATGGGCACCCATGGCCCAGATTGTTTCATATTCAAATCCTGATGTCAGGTATTTTCCGTCTTTATCATGGTAAACCTGGGAACATTTTATAACGCATCCGGGATGGCATCCTTCAGCGGTAATTCCACCTCTGTCTTCAATAAGTTCAACCATTTTTTCGCCGCTGATATCACCGGCATTGTCAAAACGACCCGATCTGAAATTTTTTGTTGGCAGGGCGCCTGCTTCATTAACAATATTAACAAGTATTGCCGTGCCGAAACCTGCAAGTCCCTGACCTGTAACAGGGTGTTCTTTTAACATGCCGACCCATCGTTTATTTGCCGCTTTAAACGCATCTGCATCAGCTGGAGAAATCCTGTCACAGCCTTTATCATCAACAACAATGGCTTTAATCTTTTTTGACCCCATAACAGCTCCAAGTCCACCCCTGCCAAGTGCCCTGCCTGGCCTGCCTTGGGGATCAGCCTGCTGTATACTGGCAGCTTTAAGGCGCTGTTCTCCTGCCTGGCCTATGCTCATTATTCCGGTATGTTCACCGTACTTATTCCAGAGTTTCTCCATTATTTCATAGTTCCCCATACCCTGATACTGGTCTGCAGGAAGAATTTCAACAGAGTCTTTTTTTATAACTATTATGCTGTAGGAGTCATTTTCCGGTTTATTTTCCAATACTAATGCCTGAATCCCGAGTCTGGCAAGTTTCTGTGCCACAAGCCCGCCTGAGTTGCTTTCCTTGATCCCGCCTGTTAAAGGGGATTTTGCTCCGGCTGAAAGTCTGCCTGAATTTGCAGCTGCAGTACCTGCAAGAAGTCCCGGAGCAATGACGAGTTTATTGGCAGAACTGAGGGGATGGCAGGTCCCCGGAACTTCATTCAATATCAATTTTGATGTGAGCGCTCTGCCACCAAGGCCGGATAATGCTTCAGACGGTTCTTCAAAAACAGAAGTTTTTTCCTTTGTGTTGATTCTTAATATTTTTGACATTTTCCCCCCTCCTTTTCTTATGAAACTGCTTACAAAAAACGTTAAATTGCATGCGTTTCGATATTTATTACTACCGTAAAGCCGGTCACCATGATCCGGCCTGCAGGTCTTAAATACAATTCTTTCCAATCAACCCGATTTCAGTATGGCATGCCCATGCACCTTGATTTATCTTTTATTGCTGAGTATTGAATAATTGAATTATAATGAAAAAGCAAACTTTTTGTACAAGACTGACGTATGAAATATTTTAAAAAAATTTTGCGGCATAAATTGGGGCATCCTTCATAATGTTTCAAAAGTAGTTTACACTTTTTGTCCTTTATTTTTATACTTCCCGTGCCTTTCGTGGTTCAAAAATATAAAAATTGTAAAGTGGTAAATGAAGAATGCCGAAATCCGGTTTATTTTTTTGTTGGGATATTGAGGTTCACAGAAAATTTTCAAATCACTTTTTGGATTGTCTTTTAGGAAGAATGATTCATAAAATCAAATCATGGATGATTTGCGAAGCTCGAAGAGATGCGAATGCATACATGAGTGAGGGGTAATACATGTTCCCGGTGGCCGGATCGAAGCGAGTTTCATATAACGGCCATGAGGCCGAGCTGGACTACGTTCCAGCGCCTCAAAGAATCAAAGATTCTGACGAACATAAAAAGAGCATCAGTTACTCTGTCAAAATAGAGCTCTTTCTTATAACTGCCATGAGGCAGATCTGGTGAGTCTCAGACTACCTCTCAACAAATATAGAAACTCTGATTCTTAAAGGAACTTTGATGGAGTTTCATATAAAAATGTCTATTCGCTCTTGCCATTTGATTTCTATATCGCTCTTTTTCGGGCCCGAAAACGTCAATAAAGGCCTGCTTTTAGGGGCATTTTTGAACTATTTCCTTAATTTACGGCCTTCTTGCTTAGCCCGGTCCTCCTTCCCGACAGCTCCTTCCCAGATAGCTATTTGATTTTATTATTTCCAAAACTGTCATTATTGAGGTATTATCCTGTCGCTTGTCATTATTTTTCCTTGTCTTTTGATTTTATCGTTTAAAAAAGGGAAGTATAAGTTTTGACTCGTCATTTTCAACCGCGTGATTTAAAAAAACTGAGTATTTACTGAAAATCGAATTTACAGGAAATTTTTTACACTATTTGAAACTCCAAAGCGGGCGATGCCCGCAACCCATTTACCTCTCCCAAATTTCTTGTTTTTTTTGACAGGAATTGAGGAGTAAGGCACTCATAATTCAAGGAATTTTGCAGGAGTTTTTTATAACTGCCATGAGGCAGATCTGGACTGCGTTACACTGCCTCACAACAAAAATAAAAAGAGCATCAGTTACTTTGTCAAAATTGAGCTCTTTCTTATAAAAACAGCCATGAGACAGATCTGACGACCTCACAAAGCAGGATAAATATAAAATGAAGAAAAAAAAGAAATTAATCTGGCAGATTTTCCCCTCTTTTTTGATTATAACCTGTATCTCCCTTTCAGCGGTTACACTGTATTCAACAAAATATTTTAAAACTTTTTTTCTTGAAAATGCTGAGAAGGAACTGACCATAAGGGCGAAACTGCTCCAGAGAAATGTTGCAGATTTACTTAACCGTGATCAATACGGCCAAAACTATGCCTATATTAATAAACAATGCAGGGACATCGGTCAAAGAACCGGAACAAGGGTAACAATTATTCTGCCATCGGGCGTTGTTGTCGGTGATTCCTTTGGTGATGTCAAAACCATGGAAAACCATAAGAACAGGCCTGAAATCATAGAAGCCCTGAAAAAAGGAAAAGGAATTTCCATAAGACACAGTGCAACACTTGGTTTGAATATGATGTATATTGCACTGCCCGTAATGAATGATAACAAATTAACAGCTGTTGTGCGGACATCTTTATCCGTGTCAACCATGGAAAATGAGATTAAAAAAGTAAGAAACAATCTTTTGCTTGCACTTCTTTTTACAATTATTGCAGCTGCCGGTGCAAGCCTTTACGCAGCAAAACGGATTACACGTCCCATTCAACTGATGAAAACTGGCGCTGCAGAATTTGCAAAGGGTAATCTGAATTCAAAACTTGCCATTCCTGATACTGAAGAATTATCTGAGCTTGCCATTACAATGAACCAAATGGCTGGAATTCTAAATGAAAAAATCACAGCTTTTAAAAACCGAAGCATGGAGCTTGAAGCTGTGCATGCAAGCATGCAGGAAGGCGTTATTGCCATTGATGAAACTGAAAAAATTATTACAATTAACAATGCTGCGGCAAAAATTTTCAATTTTTCTGCATCCAGTCTTAAATCAATGAATATCATTGAAATTGCAAGGAATATTGAACTTCAGCAGTTTATTAAAAAGGCACTTGCAACCCATGAGCCTATTGAGACAGATATTTTAATAAAAAAAGACAATACCTTTATACTTCGTATTCATTCAACAGCTCTCTATGACATTGATCACGTCCGTATCGGCACCCTGATTATTTTTCATGATATTACAAGGATCAAGCTGCTTGAAAGAATGCAGAAAGATTTTGCCGCAAATGTATCCCATGAGCTTAAAACCCCTTTAACCGCCATAAAAGGTTTTGTTGAAACTATCCGGACAATGCAAAAAAATCGTGACCTTTCAGAATATGATAACTTTCTAAAAATTATAGAAAAAAACGTAAACCGCATGATTGCACTGATAAATGATCTTCTTGATTTATCAAAACTTGAACGTCTTCAGGGGACTGATATTAAATTTAAAAATCAAAATCTATCTTCCCTGATTCATTCTGCAGTCAATGTCTGCCGCAAAGCTTGCCTCGAAAAAAATATATCCGTCACAATTGATTGCGATGAAAAAATTTCAGCAAAGATTGATCCTGTTCTCATGGAAAATGCAGTGATCAATCTTGTTGACAACGCAGTGAAATACAGTGACAAAAACACTTTAATTTTCATTAAAGCCGCATTTTGTGATGATAAGATGATTAAAATTGAGGTAAAAGATCAGGGCCGTGGGATTGGAAAGTCCCATATTCCAAAAATTTTCAACAGATTTTACAGGGTGGACAAATCACGAAGCAGGAATGAGGGCGGAACAGGTCTCGGTCTTGCCATTGTCAAACATATTGTTCAGTATCACAACGGTAAAATTGAAGTTTCAAGCATAAAAGGAAAAGGCAGTGTATTTAAAATCACTATTCGGGCATAAATTTTCATTTAAGGACGTATTCCCCGGTGCAAAGGGAGAACCGGTTTTCCCCGGATAATTTTGTCACCGGTAATTTTCTTATGAGATTGTAGGTTCCCTGTAAAAACCCGTACAAAATCAGATTCCTGATTGTTTCCTGCCCCTTGAGCAAAGCCATCTGAAGCAACAGATACAATGCAGACTATAACTGCCATTTCCCTCGGAGCAAATCATGGATGATTTGCGAGGCTCGAAGAGATGCGAATGCATACATGAGTGAAGGGTAATACCTGTTCCCGGTGGCCGGATCGAAGCGAGTTTCTTATAAAAAAAATCAGATAAGCCCGGCTGCAATGGCTATGATTCCTGCAAGCCAGCAATAGGGAGCAAAATAGTAAAGCCTGCCTGTTTTTACTATTTTAAGTAAAATTTTCAGTGCAGCAAGTCCCACTATAAAAGAGGTCAGTGTGCCATAAAAGGTTGCAGGATCAAATGAAATACCTGTTCCAATGAAATCTTTCAAGCTTAACAGTTCGGCACCAAGTATTGCAGGTATGGATAAAAGAAAAGAAAATCTGGCGGCTGTTTCTCTGTCAATTCCTGCAAACAGACCTGCTGTAATGGTTGAACCTGATCTTGAAATTCCGGGAATAACAGCTATTCCCTGACATAATCCTATAAACAAACCCTGTTTTAATCTAATATCTTTTGTTCCTGTGTTGTTATCCTTAAATTTTTTTGTACTCCATAGAAAACTGCCCGTTACGATGAGCATAAATCCCACCAATGGTACAGATGAAAAAAATACATTTGAATATTTCTGAATAACAAGGCCGATCATTGCAGTTGGAACCGAGCCTGCAATTATCATTGCCGCAAACATCAAATCCTTATCCTGTTCAATGGCACTGCGCAGGTTTTTTTCATGCCTGATGTTCATAAAAAGCCTTACAATGGAAATGACCATGGCTTTGATATCATTAAAAAACACCACGAACACTGCTGCAAGCGTTCCCATGTGGAGACTTATATCAAAGGCAAGAGCAGGGTCAGTTATCCCGAAAAAATTTTGAAAAAGCACAAGATGTCCTGAACTGCTTACCGGTAAAAATTCTGCAAGTCCCTGCAGTATGCCAAGCACTACTGCCTGATATATTTCCATTTCATTTTATCTCCCATTACAATTATAAATTTTATCCTTTTATCGCCTATACTGTCAAAGTTCAAGGTTTAAATTCAGGATCTGCTCACAACAAATACCAGGTATTTAGTGCCTTACCCCTGAATCTCTGTAATAAAAATCAGGAAATTGAGTCAGGCACATGGGTTGCGGGCATCTCTTTCTTTAGAATTTTTATTATTTATTTGGATATTTTGAGAACAACAGCAGTTCTTGTGGGAAGGTAGAGGCTTAAAATATCTCTGTTACCATAGGTTTTCGGATCATGGATGGTAAAATGAACCTGATCCGGTACTAATCTGTTTTCTCCGCCAAAGCTGTGGGAATCGGTGTTTAAAATCATTTTATATCTGCCGGGGGGTGCATCAAAGCGATAGTCTGAAAAAGATGTTGATGCGTTGAAATTAAAAACAAAAACAAGTCTGTTTCTTTTAAATGCAATAATCCTGTTTTCTTCATGTATATGCAGTAAATCAGGATATGTCCCGTTGATAAGAGTGTATTGCAGGGCAAGTTTCAACATCTCTCTGTCAAAAGCTGCAAGATCGTAAAAGAAAAGATCTTTATTATCCCGCAGGGACCACTGCCGTCTGGCATAGTTATATGACCAGTTGTTTTTGGCACTTGGAAAATCGATCCACTCGGGATGGCCGAATTCATTTCCCATGAAATTTAAATATCCGCTTCCCGCAGTTGCAAATGTGACAAGTCTGATCATTTTATGAAGAGCCACAGCTCTTAAGGTCTTTATACTGTGGGTGTCTTTTCCCATTGAAGAGTAAATATCTTCTCCCATGAGCCTCATCATAATGGTCTGGTCACCCACAAGAGCCTGGTCATGGGATTCTGCATAGCTTATGCTTTTTTCTTCATTTCTTCTGGAATTAAGCTCATACCAGAGTTTTCCAAGGGGCCAGTTTTCATCCCTGTACTCTTTTAACAATTTTATCCAGAAATCGGGAACCCCCATGGCAAACCTGAAATCAAAACCTGTTCCACCTTTATCGGCAGGAGCTGCTATCCCGGGATATCCACTTACATCTTCGGCAATTGTGACGTAATTGGAAGAAAAGCCTGAATCAGATGAAATATCCGAATCAGAGGAAATCCCTGAATCAGAGGACATACCTGAATGAGAGGAAATACCTGAATCCAGAGAAAACCCATGGATCAGTTCGTTAGCAAGGAAAAGATAGGTTAAGGCATCAAGATCAAGGTCATTTTTTTTAAAATAATCGTCATAGGTTGTAAAAGCCCGGTTTAAGCCATGATCTGAAAAAAGCATGCTGGTCACCCCGTCAAACCTGAAACCATCCACCCTGAATTCCTCCATCCAGTATCTGCAGTTGGATAAGAGAAATTTTAAAACCATATCTTTACCGTAATCAAAGCACCTTGAATCCCACAGCCTGTGGTATCCTTTTTCCCCTTTATGGAAAAACTGATGATGTGTGCCGTCAAAGCAGCTTATTCCTTCAACTTCGTTATTCACCGCATGGGAGTGGATGATATCCATGAACACTTTGATTCCGAGGCGATGTGCCGCATCAATCAGGCTTTTTAAATCATCAGGTGTACCAAACCTTGATGACGGGGCATAAAAATTTGATACATGATACCCGAAAGAACCGTAATACGGATGTTCCTGCACCGCCATGAGCTGGATTGCATTATAGCCTGCACCTTTGATCCGGGGCAGTATTTTTTTCTCAAATTCCCTGAAAGTCCCGATTTTACCCTGTTCCTGTGCCATGCCCGGATGGGCTTCGTAAATGAGAAGCGGTTCGTCTTTATTTGTTTTGCAAACAGGGCATTTCCATTGATATTTTACAGAAGGATTCCACACCTCCGCGTTGAAAATAAGGGTGTCAGGATCCTGGACAACCCTTGTTGCAGCGCTTGGTATCCTGTCCCCCGCACCGCCTTTCCATGTTATTTTCAACCTGTAAAGATCTTTATGACTGAACGTGTCAATATTAAAATGTTTTTCCCATATTCCATTTTCACCTGTTTTTAAAAGGGAAAAGTTTTCATCTGTTTTCCAGCCTGTAATATCGCCTATAATATAAACAGATTCTGCATTGGGAGCCCATTCCCTGAAAACCCATTCTTTCTGAATCAGGTGAAGCCCGAAAAAATTATGAAAATCTGCAAAATCATACAAAGAACCTCCATATGTCCGTATCAATTCTTCTTTTCTTTTATGGATATATTCAAGTCGTTGTGAAATTATTTCGGCATAGGGCAGGAGATACGGGTCATTGAAAATTCCGGGATTTGATAACAGATCATCGGACGAAATATGCTCTGCAAGCTTTGTATCGGCAGGTGATAAATTGTCGGATGACATTTCAGCCGGCAGCATGGCATCAGATGATTTTGATACGGATAAAGCCTGTCCTGATGAAACAGGATCAGACGATAAATGGTCTTTCAAGCATTTTTTCATATAGATTTATGTATTTTTCAGCACATGCTGTGTGGTTAAATTCAAGGACACCGTCTGTCATTATTCTTTTGATTTCTCTTTCTTTAACTGAATCATCAAGAAAATAAAAGTCCATTGCCCTGTCAACTGCCCATTTTAATCCATTTGAATCGTGAACGTTGAATAAAAAACCGTTTCCCTTGCCATTATCAGGGTCAAGCTGTCTTATGGTGTCATGTAGTCCGCCGGTATCAAAAACAACAGGGAGAGTGCCATAAATACACCCTGTCATCTGGGGCAGGCCGCAGGGCTCAAATGAAGAGGGCATGAAAAGAAAATCAGAAGATGCAAAGGCCTGGTGAGAAAGCGCCTCATTAAAATCATTCACGGAAATCCTGTTTCTTATCCTGTGAAAATCGGCAATATCATGAAAATGTTTTTGAAAAGCACCGTTTGCAACAAAAATAAGTTGAAGTTTGCTGTCCCAGTATTTTGAAACAATTTCAAATGCAATATCACTTAAAAGATCACATCCTTTCTGAACGGGATCAAGCCTTGAAGGCCAGAAAAAAACAGGTGCGTTTTCATCCACATCAAGTCCAAGCATCTCCTGGAGATATGTTTTGTTTTCACGTTTTTTTATCCTGTGGTTTTTCGGGCCGTAATTAAACTGTATCATTTCATCCACTGCAGGGTTGAATTCAGGATCAGGTGCATTTAAAATACCGTCTGCACATCCTGCATAATACTTGTTAGACAGTTCCTGCTGCAGGCAGGGTTCAACAAATGGATGCCTGTTTTCAATAATTTCCTTTAAAAATGTGGGACTTACAGTATTTACATAATGTGAGGCAAAAACACCTGAAGTTAAAAAATCAACGGGGTTGTGCCCTCTGCTTTCCTCATAGCTGTGGGGGGTGTTCCGGAAATAAAGATAGTTCCAGAAGGCTGCCGCATCAATTCCCCTGTCTTCAATTCCAGCCATGGTCTCTGTCATTGTATGGATATTATGCACCGTGAAAAGGCATGGGATGCCAAGCCTTCTTGCCATGGCAGGGATGAGCCCTGTCATCCAGTCATTGCAGTGGATAATATCAGGTTCAACCCTTGGGATGATATTGTTGATAACCTCTCTTTGAAATGCAAGGGAGACGTGTATATCCTTTCTCGAATACCCTGAATAAACGTGCTGCAGATAATAAAAAACCCTGTCCTCTGCAAGGTGGATTCTTTCATCTTCAATTCTTTTTGTTATTCTTTCAAGATCCCTGTTGAACAATTTTGGAAGATAGCCGTCAAAAATAGACCTGAAATCGGGCAGGGCAACATGGACATCGGCTCCAAGATCAAAGAGACAGCTGATAAGGGCGGCTGACACATCGGCAAGACCTCCTGCCTTTGCGGAAAAGTTTGACATGTTTCCCATGCCTTCGGGAAGATAGGTTACTTCAGGTGTTACAATGAGTATGCGTGGACTTTTTTTCGGAGCTGATGTCATAAATCACCTCGTTAATTTGTAACCGTTCACAGTCAATTCGCGAACTGTAAGCATTTACAGGGTGCAGTGCCCTGTAAACGCTTACGTTAATTTTAATAACACCCTTGCAAGCTCACTTGAACCCCATGCCTGGGCATCGCATCCCCTGGGGGTGTGTGGTGAATCGCCATCAAGGATTTCAGGAATATAACCTGCACATCCTGTTTTCATAAGAGACAATGAGCTTGTAAGCCAGGAAAGGGCTGTATTTTTCCCTCTTTCCTTAAAAATTTCTGCCCAGGCTTCGCAGAATACGGGAAAAAGCCATGTCCAGGCAGTACCGTTGTGATAAGCCGGCTTTCTTTTTCTGTCCTCATCTCCTTTATATTCTCCTGAATAGATATAATGCGGATCTTTAAGCAGTTCCCCATTGTGCATGATATTGACGGGATATGACAGCCTTCTGTCAGCAAGGCTTCTTATGGCGCCGGGAACAAGAAGTTCCATACATGATTCAAGTGTATTCTCGCATATTTTCTTAATTTTTAAAAGGTTTTCATTCTTTTCAATTTCATAGTTTTTTAAAACCTCGAGGGTAATGATAAAAAGCTGGTTTGGACGAAGGGCATCATCGGGTTCTGCATCTGCAGCATTGCCGGGTCTGTCACAATGAAGACAGTCTGAAAAATACCCCTTATCCTCAAGAAAAAAAAGTTCAACAATGGATTTTTGAACATTTTTGGCAAGATTTTTCCATTTATCTTTATTTTCAGGCAGATCAATTTTTTCAAGAAATTCAAGGGCATAAAACCACAGAGCCTGGATTTCAACTGGATAGCCCTGCCTTGGAGAGCCTGCAGGA
The DNA here is from genome assembly GCA_015493575.1 of Desulfobacteraceae bacterium. GTDB lineage: Bacteria > Desulfobacterota > Desulfobacteria > Desulfobacterales > Desulfobacteraceae > WGCX01. Next base: position 12,276 of record WGCX01000217.1, read on the forward strand.
AAATTTGTATCCATCCAGGTAAAATGAGAAGGACTGAAGATAAGCGATGTTTGTTTATCCATGCATATTCCTGTTTCGGTTCCGCTGATCATGGAACCTGCCATGGAAAGAAGAATATCTTTTACGCTTCTGTTATCAAGAAATTCATCAAGAAATGCATTCCCGTCTTTTTCCGTTATCTCCCGGCACGAGGCAAAAAACCACAGGCATGCATCTGAAGTCTCCCTGTTCCCGGTATCTTCTCCGCAGATCATATTGGGCAGGGTTCCATTTTTTTCAAATCTGCCGAACAGTCTTAAAATATTTTTTGCAGTTTTCATTTTCCCAGCTTCAATCAGGGCACGGCAGAAAATCAGGCTGTCCCTTCCCCAGTCGAGAAACCAGGGATATCCTGCAATAACGCTCTGGTACTGCCCCCTGTCCACGATAAAAGCATCAAGGCTTTTCAGAGCAGCATCCGCAAGGGTGTATTTTTCCGGGAAAGATGGAATTTTATTTTCTTTTTCTTCTTCATAATTTAAATTTTTGGCAGAATTGAAAAAATCATGAATTTCTGAAGAGTCCCATTGGGTATTTGTCTTTTCTGCTTTTAAATTTTCATTTCCTGTTTCAGCTTCAGCCTTTAAAACAAGCATACCGCTGCCTGCAAGGGACGATGTAAAATAACCGGGGCTGAAAAGATCGGAATCAGGATCAAGTCCGCGCAAAGCTTCAAGGGGGTGATTTACCATATACTGCCATTCAGGCTTAAATGTAAAAGTGCCCTTTGATATTTTTACGAACAAAGAGCAGTGATCCGGTTCCGGTGAAAAAATAAATCCATTTTTTTCTGCTGTAACCCGTGCAGGCCATTCTTTTTCAGGCCCAGTCCATGCCTTTACCGTATCATGGAAATCCCTGTTCTCAATATCAGGCCGTATGATGATTTTTATCTTTTTTGCATCGGGAAGAAGAGAATCTCCATCCTCGGATGCGGACCTGCGCAGTATGGTTAATGTGACAAGGTTTTTTTTATCATCCATCTCAAGGCAGAGTTCGAGGAAAAAATAGCTGCCCTCACAGGTTGGAACCCGGAACACCCATTTACCGCAGCAGTGATATGAAAAAGCGAATTTTTCAAGGCAGTTGGGTGCAAGCTGTCTTGAATAGCCCTGGTATTCTGCCCAGATCCTGCACCTTGATAAAAGCATCCACCTGTTTTCAGGAAGATTTTTATTTAAATTTGCCGCAAGAAGCGCATCGTAACGGCTCTCAAGTCTTGCCCACCATGCAGATGCCCTTAACATGGCCCCGGTCTTTGTCACGGCAAGGAGCTTAAGCTCTGGATCTGCAACAATTTCTTCCCTTGTAAAACAGCATTTCATAAAAAGAGAATCATAGTCTCCAAGGTAGAGAAGTTCCCCTTTTTCTTCCCTTGTTTTTTCCTTTTCAAAAACCCTTATTTTCAAGGAAAATTTTTTGGGCTCACCATTTGTATCAAGGGGCATGAAAACAGCAGAAAAGCCTTTATTGTTCATGGCAAGGCCTTCTTCGGATGCCCTTGTTATAAATTCTTTTCCTTTCTGCTCTATTATCTCTGCCCTGAAATTAAAATCTGATAACACCATTAAAAAGAAACCGGGAGGCACCATCACGATACGCCGTACATCCTTTTCCCAGCGATAGACAACGACATTGGATTCATTGCTTTTTTTATTCATGGCCCTGCAGAATTCAATCGGGTCATTTCCAAGTTCCTCTGCCCCTTTTTCCACATTGAAATCCAAAACATCTGTGTATCCCCTTAAAGCTGTAAAAATCTGCAGAGCTTTTTTCTTAAGTTTCTGCAAAAGAACCCTTTCAGGCATGGCAACAAAATGAGAATCAGCCTGCTGCAGAAAAAAAATATCTTTTTTGTCAGGGGTTAAGGCAAGAGTCTCGCAGGGCTCAAGTTCAAGGGAGAAATTACTGCTGTTCCTGTGAGGAATAATCTTTTTTTCCGTGATAAGGTCATGGAAAACAGTAGGGCGGGAAACCGGATCACAATTGTCTGGAATTTTGGTTTCATCGGAAAAATTCCAGATAATTGTCTTACTTTTATCGCAGTCAAGATTTACAATTACAAAAACCTGTTTTTTAAGCGGTATGTTGAACCGGGACAGGACAAGACAATTTTCATTGTTTCCGTTGATAAATTTTAAATCTGTCTGATCAGCAAAGCAGGGATGATTTTTTAAAATCAGATTAAGCCTTTTAATATGACCCACCTGATTGTCTTCACTACCCCAGTTAAGTGAACTTGCCCCGTGAACATCGATTTTTTCCTTTGCAAACCATTCAACACCATTTGCAAATGCAAATCCGCCGCAGATGGAAAAAAGTGCGGATATCGAGGTTCTCATTTTTGCATAACGCTTTGAAACTGCAGCAAGGCGGGGATTGTCGTGGGTTTCGGCAAAATGAATCATATGTCCGTATTTTAAAGAAAAATTAAAGGCAGATGTAAGGTAGGGTTCAATCCGATTTCTTTCATAATTCTGGAACAGTTCCGAATATGCCCAGTTGAAATTTGCCCTGTCAAGGATGCTGCGTGTCGCATCAATTCCGCCGCCAAGGCCTTCAAGCAGAAAAACAATATCAGGGTATTCCTGCCTTACCCTTGCCACAATATACTCCCAGGCATCAACGGGAATCATATATCCGGCATCACACCTGAATCCGTCAATCTCCCTGCGGCACCAGAAAAGAAAAATATCCGCCATATACTGCCACAGATCCTGTTTTGAATAGTCAAGCCTTGTTAAATCAGCCCATTCAACGCCCCATGCACCGGGGACCTCTATTTTCCCATCCTCACCC
>WGCX01000218.1 GCA_015493575.1 Desulfobacteraceae bacterium
TCAGAACCCAAAGCAATTAAGGGTATTATGGCCACGAACGCGGGAAAACAAGGTGTCTTAACAGACAAATATCTTTATGGCTATCACGACAAGAAATTAAACCATAGATTTAGGCAAATGACAATCATTAACCATCTATCCAAAGAGTTTAATATGCTCCCCACAAGTATTGGTAGAAAAATGAAGCTCGCAAAGGAGGCCGCAAATGACTAAAGAGGAAATAAAGAGCATTATTGAGGGTGCCCAAACAAAACAAATGACCATTCTCCAAAATACGATTAACGTTTTGGCTCCTCTAAATAGTGACCAACGCACATTCTTGACCGGAAAACAGATTAAAGAGATTATGCACTGGTCAAATAAACAGCTAAGGGGACGCGTTGAAGCCTTAGCCCCTTACGGACTGTTCAAAGATGGTCATAGCTACATGATGCCAACAAACGGCTTCCTGCTGTACTTAGATTCCCTAACAGAGTTAAAAGACGTTTCAAGCTACATAACATGGAAATGAAAGGATGGGTAAAAATACATCGCAGGCTCATTAACTGGCAACACTACAATAAACCGAATGTCAAAATAGTATTTCTGCATTTGATGTTAATGGCCAATTACGAAGATGGTACAACCGAGAACGGGATTGAAGTCAAAAGGGGGCAGTTGGTTGTTTCGTTAAAAGGGCTGGCTGATACACTCGGGATAAGTATGTCTGCTGTACGGTACGCTTTAAAAACTCTACAACAGTCGGGAGAGGTTAACGTCATAACACACAAGCGTTATACACTCATAACAGTCTCCGAATACAGCACATATCAGGGCGTAAATTCCAACGAAATCAACGACACGACTTGCGACACGACTTGCGACACAAACAACGACACAGATAACAACACAGATAACGACACAGATACCAAACCAGCAAAAGTTTCAGAATTAACAAGTTCCAAAGGTTGTTCAAAAGCCAACGACACAGATAACGGCACAGATAACGACACAAACAACGACACGACTTGCGACACGACTTGCGACACACCCCTTATAAGGAATAAAGAAGTTAAAGAAGAAAAAGAATTAATAAATACCATTACGCAACAAAATTCCGTAGCAACTCCTGAAGTCGTTGCTCCGGGTACGGTAAATTTTAAAAATTCTTCTCCTGAATCCCTAAACACCCCCCCGGAGGGGAAAGAAAAGAAAAAAGTTCCGCGAAAAAGAAAAGAAAATCCGGTACTGTTGGCCAAAGGCGCGGAGTATCTCCCGAAAACCAGCAAAGAAAACAACTACGTCAACTACGCTATTTACTTCCATAGGCTTTTAGAGCCGGTACACGGGGGCAAATATACGTTTGACCATGCCAACGCCCACAAGTGGGCTAAGGACATCAAAACGCTGCTGGAAAAACACAAGAGAGGCTTACAGGAACTGTTTGATTTAGTGAAATGGATGGTTGACCATTCCGATGATTCGCTGGTTTACTTGCAGTCGCCCTCATTCCTAACAAAAAACGATGGCATAAACTATGACCGCCTGTTATCCAAGCGGGAATTTGAACAGAAAAGAATTGATAAACTGAATGGGAATGCACCCATAAAGTTAAAAGCAGTTAAATATTTTAATTTATAAATGAAAAAATGGTACGATTTGATGATTTAAGCCCAAAGGAGCAAAAGCAACGCATGGCTGCTTTGGAAAGAGACCTGGAACTTAACCCTCCAACGCCTGAACAGTCAATGTATTTCTGTTTCACATCGGCAAACAAAGGATTTGAATGGGTTGACAGGATTATCGGCGAGCTTATACCAAACCTCTAATACCTGAAGTAAATTTTTACATAAGCCGGCAATTACAGGGATAGTGAGGTAAAGAAACATTGAAGTTCAATTTAGGGTAACCACAAAAAAGAAACATTATGAAATCCAGGGAAACACACGGATGGATTCAGGAACAAATAAAAGCTGCTCCCGGCACTATACTGTCCACACACCGGAGGACTCCCCAGAACAGAGAAAAGCAATCACAAGCCCCAAGAACGGCTACTACAGCCATAAACACTGGCCAGAGCATTTGGAGTTTCATATCGGTTAATTTCTTGCACACAGAAGCGTATAAAATAGCCGGTACTTTTCAATCGCCTGTAACAAGATTGCTGAAACAACCTTTATGTATTTCCAGATTAAGGATCTTGGGCCGGCAGCAACTTAGGGCTAAATCACAAATGAGAATAACTCTTAGGATATTTCTGAAGCTTATAGGAATCCGTATTAGTATGCCAAGCTTAACTCACTGAAAAAGAATTTCATATTGACATCTCGAGAAAATCAAAGAAATCGATAAGGAATTATTTATCAACACGTTACGGCACAAGACCACCTTTGCACCCACTCTATTTCCGTATAATTCAAAGACTTGCAGTTTCATCGGATATGCGTCAATTTTTTTCCAGTCATTACAGCGCCTAAATTCGGTGAGGATAGGCACAGACAGAGAGCAGCACCTTCTTTTTCAGTCCGTCAATCTGTATTTCCCCGTGAACTGCTTCTATCATTCTGTACCGATCTAACTTCATCTGAAATATTGAAGGAAAACTGAATTATCAGGCAAAAAACCCGACAAATTGGCACAAAACAGCCCTTTGTTCTTACAAATGTTCTAACACATAATACCACCTGAAATATTAGCTCAGTGTATCAGGATGTTACAGCAATTAGAGTAAACCAATGAGGATTACTTAACCACTCAAAAAAATAAAATTAGAGTTAAAAAGATAGCCGGTTTCGTTTCCAGTTCCGGTTTCAAAAGCCTAAAATCCAAAATCAAATCCACAAGGAAGGGAGGGGTTCGCAGATTTCCATTTTCGCTCTTCGATTGACCTCCCCCAAAGCATCTATTGAGTTGAAATAGTTACTCACACAAGTATTCAAAAACATGGTAAATATGTAGGTTTTTCCCCGACAAAACACTTTTTTAATTTACTCAGCCCCACAATACCTAAGTATCCCTCTTTTGCACCACTAAAAACCAAATTTGTAATTCAATTTCTTGTTCATCCGGGGTCTGTTTTCAAAGAAAGGATGTTTCTGCTAATCCCTCTCAAGTTTTTTTTCAGCCAACGTTCCGTATCTGTCTCTTATACACATC
>WGCX01000219.1 GCA_015493575.1 Desulfobacteraceae bacterium
AAATGAAACTCTAATAATTCAAGGTACTTTGCAAGAGTTTTTTATAAAAACCCCCATGTCCTTCGGACACAAAATCAGAGATTTTGACAAAGCATGAAACTCTACACTGAAGGCCGGCGGCCGGATCGAAGCGAGTTTCATATAAAAAAAAGGCCTGTTTATTAAACACCTCACAAGAAATATTTGTGATTGCCCTTCAAGTCAAGAATAAAATTTGTTTTTTTGATTATTTTTTTTCTTCATCCCTTAATACACGTCTCAGTACCTTACCCACATTGGATACTGGAATCTCATCTCTGAATTCTATGAATTTAGGACGTTTATATCCTGCCATATTCTCCCTGCAGAATTCCTGCATCTCTTCAATTGTGGCTGTTTCATTTGCCTTGAGTTTAATAAACGCCTTAACTCTTTCACCGCTTTTTTCATCGGGTACCCCTACTACGGCTGTCAGTTCCACCTTTGGATTTGTATAGAGGATATCTTCAACATCCCTTGGATAGACATTGAATCCGCTGACGAGAATCATGTCTTTTTTACGGTCAGTAATGATAATATACCCGTCTTCATCAATATGCCCTATATCTCCGGTGAGAAAATAGCGGTTTCCATTTATCTGTCTGAACACCTCATCGTTGGCATCGGGTCTTTTCCAGTAACCCTTCATCACCTGGGGACCGCATACGGCAATTTCTCCGTCCTCACCCATGGGAAGCTCCTCTGTTCCGGTATCAAGATCAACAATTTTGACATCAGTTCCCGGTATAGGGAAGCCAATGGAACCTATTTTTCTTTTCTTTTTGTCAGTTGGATTGGAACATACTACAGGAGTCGTCTCAGTCAGACCATATCCTTCAAAAATAACAGCACCTGTTTTTTCTTCAAATTGTCTGCATACCTCAGGGGGCAGTGGAGCACCGCCTGAAAAACATCCCATCAGTGAAGTAAGGTCATACTGGTCTATCAGGGAATGATTGGTAAAGGCAACAAATATCGTTGGAACGGCTGGCATAATGGTTGCCTTATACTTCTGAACCGCTTTCAATACCTCTGTAAAAGGAGGAATTCCAGCTCTTGGGTCAGGAATACAGACAATTCTGCTTGCCGACTGCACTGCAGACAGCATGGCAACGGTAATACCAAAAACATGATACCACGGCAGTACGCCAAGATAGGTATGATATCCGCCATGACGTAATTTTTCGTCCCTTTGACCCGGTTCATGGACAAGTCTTCCATACTCTTCAAGGGCTTTTACGTTATAGGTAAAATTTGTGTGTGTAAGTTCAGCACCTTTTGGGACACCCGTAGTCCCTCCCGTGTACAGCATGGCGGCGGTATCATTGTCAGGATCAATTTCAACTACAGGAGGAGAGGGTGCTGCCGCTGCAACAATATCATCAAACATATAATGGCCTTTAACATGGCTTTTTGCCTTTGGAATTTTACCGAGCAAGCCCCCGATAAACCCCTTGAATTTAGGAAGATATGATTTGATATTACAGATAATCACATCTTCAACATCTGTATCTTCAACAGCTTTCACCACATTGTCATAAAGAACGGGGTGATCCATGCAGAACAGCATTTTTGCCTCTGAATCGTTTAACTGATAGTTCAATTCAGTGGCTGTATAAACAGGATTACAGTTTACACACACGGCACCAGTCTTGATTATACCAAAAAATATTTCCGGCAGCTGGGGAATATTGGGAAGAAGAATGGCTACCCTGTCACCTTTTTTAATACCCTTTCCGGCAAGGAAATTTGCTATTCTGTCTGCAGTGTCTTTAACTTGAGCAAAAGTTTTTGACGCTCCGCTGAAAATGGTAAAAACATTTTTAGGATAATCCCTTGCAGAATCATCAAGAAATTTGAATAAAGGAAAGTGGTAATCAGACACATCATTTGCCACACCCTCCGGCCAGAAAGGTGTTTTCCATACTTTTGTATTCATTGCTCGTCCTCTTTGAAAAAATTATTTTTAAAATAACGGCCATGAGGCCGATCCGGATTCTCCCAGACAGCCTCACAACAAAAAATGAAACTCTAAGAATTTAAGGTGCTGTACAGAAGTTTCATATTAAAACAACTCAACTTTTAAAATGTAAAGTCCTTTTTGAGTGGGTTCTAATCATGCAGATACTTTTTATACAACAAACTCACTTCTTTTCTTATATCATCAAACTCTTTTAATAAAACACGGTGGCTTTTCTCTTCAAGGGTAAGCCTGTGAACTGCCTTTCTCATTATCAAATAAGAATTTTTAAGAATTTTCTCTTCATTTTCTTCAATGAGCTGCCTCTGTGCAAGGGTTTCAAGCAGACGTACATTGTCCGTCCATTTTACAAGAAAAGGATGATCATGGCTGTATTTTAAAACTAGGTATTGAACAAGAAATTCAATATCCACGATACCGCCCCTTCCCTGCTTTAAATCAAAAAAATTCTTTTTATATTTAAAACGCTGATTCCTCATTTTTTCACGCATATCCATAACTTCTTTTTTAAGAATTTCGGGATCACGTTTAATCATGAGAACTTTTTTCCGTATTGCATTAAAAGCCCTGTAAAGATTTTTATCCCCACATACCGGCCTTGCCCTGACAATGGCCTGATGCTCCCATGTCCATGCCTGGTTTTCCGCATATTCCATAAAAGCATCAATCTGGCTGACTATCATGCCGGACTGGCCGCTTGGCCGAAGTCTCATATCTGTTTCATACAGAGTGCCCGCAGGGGTGTGCATGGTAAGTATATTGATGATTCTCTGGCCTAACATGGTATAAAAACGTATGTTTTCAATGGATCTGTGCCCGCCTTTGGTGATTCCTGAATCTCCGGCATGAATGAACACCAGATCAAGATCTGAATTATAGCTGAGCTCAATACCCCCGAGTTTACCGTAGGCTATGGCGGCAAAACCACAGGAGTCGGGATTAAATGAGTTTTTGCCTTTTTTCCCCTGGGGAGTTCCGTATTTTTTTGAAATAATTTTCCAGGAGATCTCCATGACTTTATCAAGTACGGTTTCAGCAATAAAAGTTAAATGATCACTTACCTTCATTAAAGGATAATCACCGCTTATATCGGCTGCAGCAACCCTTAACGTGTTTATCTGCCTGAAAATACAGAGCTCTTCAATCTGATATTCAATATCAGACAGCGATATTCTGCTTAACCTCTGCTCAATATCATTTTTAAGATCATTTTTTGAAGGAGGTACATAAAGAGTGGCAGGATCAAGGAGCTCGTCAAGCAGAGCAGGATGTTGTGAAAGAAAAGTGATTATCCAGGGACTTTTTTCCGCAAGTGTTGCAAGGACATCAATGGCAACGGAATTTTCAAGAAGCAGGGCAAGATAGCAGGTTCTTCTTTCTATGGTGATAATAAGGTCAACAAGGCGGTTTAATATAATTTCCGGCTCTTGCTGCGCACAGGCTTTTTTAAGAAAAAGGGGTACCAGCCTGTCAAGGCGCTTTCTGCCATCCGACGAAAGACTTTTTGTATTGGAATGTTCCTCAAGAAATTTTAACAGATTTATAACTTTTTTTGGGTTTTTGAATCCTGAGATACTGTGAATAATATCATGGGACTGGGGATCATTGAGGTTCTCCCACAAATATTTCAGAGAATCGGTTTCCTTGTCTGCTGTATTATCATCTGCAGTAAGCAATTGATTAAAATATCCGTGAACAGATTTCATATGGAACTTAAGTTCTGAAAAAAAGTCCTGACTAATTTTAAAACCCATGGACAGCGCCAACCTGAGCTTTTCTTTTTGTTTTCTGGGGATATCGTGGGTCTGAAGGTCAGCAAATTCCTGGAGTCTGTTTTCCGTTTTTCTTAAAAAAACATAGGCGTTTTTAAGGTCGTTGTTTGTTTTTTCATCGATGCAGGACCGTTTTTTTAATATATCAAGGACTTTCAGGATCTTTAATTCCTGGAATTCAGGTTCAACTCCTCCCCTTATCATCTGGAAAATCTGGCCGAAAAATTCAATTTCCCTGATTCCTCCGGGCCCGAGTTTTATATTGTTTTTAAGTTTTTTATCCCTTACCTGAATGGATATTTTTTTTTTCATCTCCCGGAACGAATCAAACATTCCATAATCAAAATAACGCCTGTATATAAAAGGATTAAGGATTTTTAAAAGCTTTTCCCCTGCATCTTTATCTCCTGCAACGGGTCTTGCTTTTATCAAGGCATATCGTTCCCATTCCCTGCCTTGGGTCTGGTAATAATCTTCCATTGCCTCAATGCTCATTACAATGGGGCCTGCTGAGCCAAAGGGGCGAAGACGCGTATCAACACGAAAAAGAGGTGATCCCTGAAGTGAGGAATCAAAAACCTTTAAAAATTTTCTGCATAATTTTGTGAAAAAAACTTTATTGGTAATACTGCCTGTATCGTTGTCAGTTATCCCATCCTGAGCAAAGGCAAAAATAAGGTCGATATCAGAAGAAAAATTAAGTTCTCCCGCCCCGAGTTTTCCCATACCAAGCACGATTATTTCCTGTTTCACCCCATATTGATTAATTGGTGTTCCATATATAAAACAAAGTTTATCATAAAGAAAGGAAAACGCTTTGTCAATACATGCATCTGCAAGACAGGATAAATCTGTCATTGTTTCTTCAAGGAGAGCCTTTCCTGTCAAATCTCTCCAGGCAATTCTCATCATTTCACGAAGCCTTGTTTCAGATAAAATCTTCTGTAAAGCCATTTCACTGGATTTATCTGAAAGCTGTGCAATTTTATTTTCAAGCCCTTCCCTGTATTCGTTTTCTCTGTATTTTCTTTCAAGATCATCCGAAAGGATAAGATCCATGAAAATTTCAGGCGATCCTGATATTCCCGAGGCAATAAATTCACTGAAAATTAATGCCTTATCAAAAGCCGTTAAAAATTCTTTTTTTCCCGGAATATCAAAACCCTTTGATTGCAAAGCATCAATGACCATTGCCTTTCTATTTTTCAGATCATTTTCCAATTCCTGTGGAAAAAGGTTTAATTCCATTCATTAACTCCCTGTGGTTTCATTACGTAAAGCAACAATACAATTTAAAAACGGTCATAAGACCGATCCGAATTTTGCGAGTTATGAACTTGCCGTTAAAAGAAACTTATGTTAAGTTCTCTTACAAATCAATCATTAAATTTTAATCCGTGATAATTGTAAATTTTTGTAAATCGGAAAAGGATTATATATGTATAAATATCTATTTGGTCCTGTGCCTTCAAGACGTCTTGGAATGTCCCTTGGCGTGGATCTTGTGACCCACAAGATATGTTCCCTTAACTGTATTTACTGTGAATGCGGTGCCACAACAGATTTGACAATTAAAAGAAAGGAATATGTCCCTGTCAAAGGTGTCAAAAAAGAGCTGGAGAATTATTTTATAAATTGTCCTGATCCTGACTATATAACTTTTTCAGGTTCAGGAGAGCCATGCCTTAATTCAGGTATAGGCGAGGTGATCGATTTTATAAAGGAGAAAAAGCCAGGTGTTTCTATCGCTGTTCTTACAAATGGAACCCTTTTGGGTCAGGAAAAAGTCAGAAAAGAACTTCTAAAAGCAGACCTTGTCATGCCATCCCTCGATGCCGCAGAAGAATTGTCTTTTAAAAAGATCAACCGTCCTTTTCATGGAATTAATTTAAAGGATTATATTCAGGGA
>WGCX01000220.1 GCA_015493575.1 Desulfobacteraceae bacterium
CGGATCCGGGAACAGGCAGACTGATAATTAAAAATTAAAAGCTGTTAATTGATCGATAATTGATATCTCATTCTTGCTATCTAAAGATAAATCATATAGTTTTCCGGGAGTCCCGGGCATTCTGGGACTCCCGGATATTCCGGGTTGTATTTCAGCAGGTCCACGATACTATAAAGAATGATTGCTTTTAAAATGACTGAACAATATTTTCAATATGGAACAAGAGAGATTGAACATCTAAAAAGTAAAGATAAAAAACTGGCAGAAGTCATTGACAAAATCGGGATGATCAAACGCCCGGTCATTCCTGATCTTTTCCAGGCGTTGATGCACGCCATTATCGGACAACAGATTTCAACCAAGGCACATACCACCATCTGGAAACGTATGCAAACAACATTCCCTGTTATAACGCCTGAATCCGTATCTAATGCTTCGGATAAAAAATTGCAGCAAACAGGGATTTCGTTCCGTAAAATTGAGTATATGCAGGATATTGCCCGTCAAATTGAAAAAAAAGAATTTGACCTGCAGGCACTTTACACTATGGATGATAAAACAATATGCACCGAATTATCACAATTAAGAGGAATAGGAGTATGGACTGCAGAAATGCTGATGATTTTTTCCATGCAACGTTCTAATGTTTTAAGTTATGGCGATCTCGCTATATTGCGAGGTTTGCGGATGCTGTATCACCACAGAGCAATCAGTAAAAAAAAATTTATGAAATATTGGCGAAGGTATACACCTTACGCTTCAGTTGCAAGTTTATATTTATGGGCTGTGGCGGGTGGTGCCATTCCTGACATGAAAGATTATGCGACAAAAAAGATGTGAGGTTTCTCAAACAATCAAATGAAAAAATTGCTCACAGAAAAAAAAACGTAAACTGACTGGTTAATTTTCCACTTTTTGAATTCTCCATTGACTATTCCTTTAAATAAAAATATATAGAATGCACATATTTCACTGGGGGTGCTTTTTTTGATAAGAAAGAGCTCATTTTTAGCGTAACTGAGGCTCTTTTTATTTTCGTCAAAATCTCTGATTTTTTGAGGCATAGTAACGCAGTTCAGATCTGCCTCATTGCAGTTATAAAAAGCTGAGAGGAGCTGAAAGCTTCAACCCTTGGAACCTGATACGGTTAGTACCGGCGCAGGGAGAGTGTTTTAAGCATCAAATCTTTTCTGCTTTTCCCTTAATCCCTGTATATTTTTATATGAAACTCCTGTAAAGTGCCTTAAATTATTAGAGTTTCAACATTTGTTGTGAGGCCGTTTAAGAGTCACCAGATCGGCCTCATGGCCGTTTATCAAGGATCTGATCTTGGGGAATAAAAAAAGGGAGCTGCAGCGTTTTTATGCTTTATGTGTCACAATTATCAAAACGATTCGGTAAAAATGAAATTTTTTCGGATTTTAATCTGACAATTCCGGAAAATAAATTTATTGTTCTTATCGGTCCGTCCGGCTGTGGGAAAACAACCCTTTTTGATGTTCTTACAGGGGTTACACCCATGGAAAAGGGAAATATTCTCTGGAAGGGACTGCGGGTTAAAAACCTTGAAAAACGCTGTGCCTACATGCAGCAGAAAGACCTTCTTCTTCCCTGGCTCACCCTTTTGGAAAACGCAGTTTTACCTGCAGAAATAAGCGGTGCTGATCTTGAAAAATCAAAAATCAAAGCAGAATCCCTTTTTAAAAGGATGGGACTTGCAGGATATGAAAATTTCAGGCCCCATGAAATTTCAGGGGGAATGAGGCAAAGATGCGCACTGATCAGAACCCTGATGTTTCCCCATGATTTTATTCTGTTAGATGAACCCCTTTCATCCCTTGACGCAATCACCCGCAGGCGCCTTCAGTCCCTGCTGCTGCTGCTCCAGACAGAATTCAGCAAAACATTATTGATGATAACCCATGATATAGAAGAAGCTCTTTTACTTGCAGATGAAATTTATCTTTTAAGTGTACAACCCATGGGTATCAGGGAAAAATTTATCCTTGATTCACCCAAACCACGGAAATTCAATGATCCCCTTCTTCTTGAAATTGAGGAACATGTCATGGATGTCCTGCAGGGAGATATAAGCGGTGATACCGGTGGGGAAACTGGCGGGGATAAGGGATACCGGTGGAGATAAAAGTTCTGATGCGTGCTAATATTTTTGCTTTAATTTTAATGTTTCTTGTGCTTGGCATCTGGCAGATGGCATGTGGTTTCTTTGCCATCCCTGATTTTATTCTGCCTGCTCCGTATGAGATCATAATGACTGCAATAATAAAGGCTCCTGTGATTTTTCCCAATGCACTTGTCACAGGAGTTGAAATCATAAGCGGAATCGCACTTGCCCTTGTTTTTGCAATACCTTTTGCAATGATCATGTTTGCAAAGCCCTCAATTGAAAAAGCGGTATCGCCATTTCTTGTGGCTTCCCAGGCCATTCCTGTTTTTGCCATTGCCCCTTTACTGATCGTCTGGCTTGGATATGGAATTGCAAGCAAAGTATTGATGGCGGGAATTATTATTTTCTTTCCCATTCTGGTGAGTCTGCTTGAAGGATTTAAAACCTGTGATCATGAACTGCGCATACTTTTCCGTCTCATGGGAGCGGGGTTCTGGAAATCCATGCGCCTGCTCTACTGGCCGTGGGCGCTTCCCAATTTTTTTGCAGGCCTTAAAGTCGGGGTCACAGTTGCCACCATCGGGGCTGTAATCGGGGAATGGGTTGGAGCACAGCAGGGACTGGGTTATCTGATGATACAGGCCAATGCCAGGCTGAACACTAACCTTGTATTTGCAAGTATTTTATGGCTGACCGCCATGGGACTTATTTTATGGAGTTTTGTCGGAATACTGGAAAAAAAAATAATAAACTGGAAGGTTAAAAAGGAGTTTCTACCATGAAAAATAAATTATTATTTACAAAAAAGTTCGCACCTGCAAAGGGTGACAGGGGAAAAAATAGTTTTCACGTTGACAGACCGGGCTTTGTAAAAAAAATAGTTCTTGCCCTGATTGCAGTTTTTTTCATTAATTCGCCCATGGTTTTTGCAGCCGAAAAAAAACTGACCCTGATGCTTGACTGGTTTCCCAATGTTGATCATCTTCCCATATATGTAGCACGGGACATGGGTTATTTTGCTGCAAAGGGAGTAAAAATAAAAATTATCAGCCCTTCTGCAACAAGCGACGGATTAAAGCTTGCCGCCTCGGGAAACGTGGATATGTCAGTTTCATATGAGCCCCAGACCATTATTGCCGCAAGCCACGGCCTTGATGTAAAAGTTGTGGGACAGCTTGTTAACCACCCCCTTACCACCCTGCTTTTTCTCGATAAAAAAGGAATAAACACCCCAAAGGATCTTATTGGCAAAAAAATAGGGTACACCGTTCCGGGACTTATGGATCTTATGCTGAAGGCATTTGCCGAAATCAACGGCATTGACCGTTATTCACCGGTGAATGTGGGGTTTACAATTGTGCCATCCCTTGTATCGGGCAAGGTTGACGCGATCATGGGCCCGTTTAAAACCTATGAAACCGTGGAACTTTCCCAGCGGGGATATCATCCCAAATTTTTTGAACTTGAAAAATACGGAATACCCGATTATGAAGAACTTGTGTTTATAAGCGGTAAAAAGACCATAAAGGAAAAACCCGTTGCGGTACAGGCTTTCTGCTCATCTGTTAAACTGGCCGTTGCTTTTACAAAAAAAAATCCGGCAAAAGCGCTTAAAATGTATCTTAAAGATGTGCCTGAGGCTGATAAAAAAACCGAGTCACAGGCCTTTGATCTTACCCTGCCCTATTATGCCGGCGGAAAAAAAATAGATCCTGCTGCATGGCAGAAATTTGCCGATTTTGCCTTAAAATATAAAATTATTAAAAATCATGTTAATGTAAATAAAATTATCCATAAATGGTAAACCATGCCAGGAAAAACGATTAAAATTTTACGGCATAAACCCCATCAAGAATAACTGGATATGAGCTATGGAATGTTGTTTTTTATCCCTTATTTTCGTGTTTTTCTTTGCAGAATAATCATGAACGCTCTTTGGTTCCGACCTGTTAAGATCAGATATCAGATATCAGAACAGACAGAATAAGGAAATCAGAATATGAGTATCAGAACAGGCAGAATAAAAATAAGTGTATCGTCAGTTTTTGATGATCTTGAAACCATAAGGAAAAGCTCTCCCCTTGTTCACAATATAACCAATTATGTTGTGATGAACACAACTGCAAATGCCCTGCTTGCCATTGGCGCATCACCGGTAATGGCCCATGCAGAGCCTGAAGTTGCCGAAATGACCGGAATCGCATCGGCTCTTGTCATCAATATCGGAACTTTAAGTGATCCATGTATAAAATCTATGCTTGCAGCGGGCAGAAAGGCAGAAGAAAAAAATATCCCGGTTGTTCTTGATCCTGTTGGCGCAGGAGCAACAGAGTACCGAACAGAAACGGCTCACAGGATTATCAACACGGTGCATCCTTCGATCATCAGGGGCAACGCCTCGGAGATCATGGCCATGGCAGAACACTCCATTAAAACAAAAGGTGTGGACAGCACCAGCGCATCGGATGAAGCCATTGATGCTGCAAAAATTTTAAACGAAAAAACCGGCAGTGTGATCTGCATTTCAGGTAAATATGATTATATTGTGTGCAATAAAGGAAATGATTCAATTAAAATCACAAACGGTGATGCAATGATGCCAAATGTTACCGGCATGGGATGCACGGCATCTGCCCTTTGCGGTGCCTTTGCCGCTGTAAACCCTCAATATGAAAAAGCTGCGGCCCATGCAATGGCGGTGATGGGTATTGCAGGAGAAATTGCCGGGAAAAAAGCTAAAGGACCCGGGAGTTTTCAGATGAATTTTATTGACACGCTTTACCAGTTGAACGAAAAAGATATCATACAATATTTTTCAGGGTAAAAGATCACTGACAAATCCAGATCGGCCAGAGCGACATGCCCGTTAAAATGGCAAGAAGGCTCATGGGGCAGAATGCAGTCATCGGACTTTCCGTTGAAACCTGGGAGGATGTTGAACAGGCAGAAAAATCTGATGCTGATTACCTTGGCGTAAGCCCTGTGTTTGCAACTTCCACAAAAACAGATACAAAAGAACCCTGGGGGCTTGAAGGCCTTGCAAAAATCAGGGCTTTCTCCCGGATTCCCCTTGTTGTAATAGGAGGAATAAACAGATCAAATGCAGCAGAAGTTATCAGGGCTGGTGCAGACTGTCTTGCCGTTGTATCGGCAATATGCGTGGCTGCAGATCCCTTTGATGCAGCTTTTGAACTCTGCAGAATTGCAAAAAAATATGCTTTAAAAAGAGGAAATTAAAAAATGAAAACCTACCCAAGAGCTTTAACCATAGCAGGATCTGACAGCGGAGGAGGCGCAGGAATCCAGGCTGATCTTAAAACTTTTTCAGCTCTGAAATGTTTTGGCATGTCTGCCATTACGGCACTTACAGCACAGAACACTATGGAAGTTTCCGGAATTTTTCCTGTCCCCCCGGAATTTACCGGACTTCAGATCGATGCTGTTTTCACTGACATTGGAGCAGATGCAGTTAAAATAGGCATGCTTCATTCACCTGAAGTCATTGAAATTGTTGCAGGCAGGTTAAAAAAATACCTTTGCAGGTCAATTGTTTTAGACCCTGTCATGGTTGCCAAGAGCGGGGATAAACTGTTGAAGGATGATGCAATCAACACTTTAAAACAAAAATTAATTCCCCTTGCCACCATCATAACGCCAAATCTTCCCGAAGCATCTGTCCTGCTTGGAAGACCCGTTGAAACAAGAGAACATATGCACGAGGCGTGCAGAGATCTTGCTCTTCTCGGATGCGACAACATTCTCTTAAAAGGCGGACATCTCACCGAAGACCGCAGCGTTGATTTTCTTTATATGGCAAGCAACAGAGATCTTATTGAACTTGACGAGGAAAGGATTGCAACGGATAACTCCCACGGCACGGGGTGCACGATCTCTTCAGCCATTGCAGCATATATTGCAAGGGGCCATGATATAAAAAGCGCCGTTGAAAAGGCCAAGGCTTATATAACAGGCGCGTTAAAGGCAGGTTCTAAATACAGGACAGGCCACGGCCATGGACCCGTTCATCATTTTTACAAATTCTGGTAATAAATACTTTGCACAACGCCCGCTTTTGCCATGATTCCACGTCGGGTTGGGGATTTTTGCAGAGACACAAGATGCTTTTGTCTCCATCGAATTCCTGTCATTACGGCCATGAGGCCGATCTGAACTGAAGAATTCTGGGTTGCGGGCATGGATCGCTTAAAAAGAACGGGGCAGAAACACATGGAAAAATTCCATAAAATAAAAAAAAATAAAATTTGGGTTGCAATAAATGTAAACACCCTTTATTAAATGAAGAAAGATAATCAAACTTGCAAACAAGAGCCCCATAAAAGGTATAATACAATGAGTGTGAAAGAAAAAAAGGTTCTTATTATTGACAATGAACAGGTCATAAGAGAATCATGTAAAATTGTCCTGGAAAGAGATGGATACATCGTTGACCTTGCCGAAACCGGAGAAAAAGGCATTGAGCTTTTTAAAAAAAACCTGCACGATGTTGTTCTGCTTGATTTCATGCTCAGCGGTATAAGCGGCATGGAAGTGATGAACAAGCTCAATACAATAGACCCGCACTCCATTAAAATTGTTATTACGGGATATGCATCTGTCCCGGTTGCAGTTGAAGTGATGAAACTTGGCGCCAATGATTTTGTTCCAAAACCGTTTGTTCCTGAAACCATAAGAACGGCAGTGAGCAGGGGATTTGAAAAACGGCTTGTTTTCCTTGAAAATGAAGCATTAAAAGAGGAACAGGAACAGATCAGAAGGAATATGATATCCCTTGTGTCCCATGAATTAAGATCACCCCTTGCAGCAACAGTACAATTCCTTGAAATCATAGACAGGGGTATGGCAGGTGAAATAAGTGAACAATCCCAGGAGATGGTATCAAGATGCGTTGTAAGACTGAGAGAGATGCTGGCTCTTATCCGTAAATGGCTTAACCTTTCAACCTTTGATCCAAAAGTGATGCACAAGAATTTTGAGGTTCTTGACATAAGGGAAATAGCTGAAAAATCAGTTGAACAATACCGGGACAAAGCAAAAAAGATGGATGTCGAAATTTCCCTTGAAATTGACGAACGCCCTTTGCTGATCAACGGTTTTCTACCCCTGATTACTGAAATTTTCAGCAATCTTGTGAGCAACGCAATAAAATATAATGTCAAAGGAGGCAAGGTTAAACTTATCCTTGCAAAAAATGGTGAATATATTCAATCGGAAATATCAGATACTGGAATTGGAATTCCCGAAGAGCATGTTCCGAGAATTTTTGACGAATTCTACAGGGTCGATGGCAGAAGAAACGGACCTGTAAAAGGGTCAGGGTTAGGACTTGCCATTGTAAAGAAAATGGTGGAATTTCACAAAGGCGATATCCATGTTGAGAGCACTTTTGGGAAAGGGACACGTTTTGTTTTCTCAATTCCATCTGCCCGGTGACAATATATTTAATTTTGTATATTCATACTGTTTATTTTTTTAAATAACATTTTTTAAATAAAAAATTATATGGAGGTATTTCCATGGGTAAAAAGATTCTTATTGTTGATGATGATCCTGATTTCATAATGACTACGGGAATGGTTCTTAAATCAGCCGGATATGATGTTGTAGAAGCACTTAGCGGTAAAGAAGGACTTGAAAAATCTAAACAGGAAGACCCTGATCTTTATATTGTTGATCTCATGATGGAGACTTACAGCGAGGGAGCCAAACTTGCAGAAGCTTTAAGTGAGAATGAAAAAACAGCTGATAAACCCAAGATCATGATCACTTCCGTTGATATTAAAGGCCCGTGGAGTTCCTACGGACAGGATCAGAAAATTTCATTTGACCATGTCCTGCAGAAACCGGTATCTCCGGATGCTTTATTAAAATATGTAAAAAAAGTTCTTGAATAATGGAAGAGAAACAATCCGACAGGTGTGATTTTGGAATGAGCCTGCTTAAGGTCAGGGATTTTCTGCAATGGCTGGTTGAAGGTTCTGTGCTTGCAATTGTTGTTGCTGACATGAGAGGTGAAATCATCCTCATGAGCGACAGTGCAGAAAAAATATTCGGCGACCGGTCTAAAATTGATGTTGGTAAAAGTATTGCTGAATACCTGTATACCACAGGCGGGGCAAAAAAAATCATGAAAATGTTGAGAAGCCCAGATTATGGGGGAATAGGCAAACTAAACCCCATAAGAACAACCGCAATTCACACTTCAGGCAAAAAAATACCGGTGGAGATGTCAGGATCGATTATTTACGATGAAGACGGCAATGAAATTGCTACCATGGGAGTGTACCAGGACTTAAGTGAAAAAGTTAATTTTGAAGAAAAAATGGATACAATCAGGCAGAAGTTAGAAAAGTCTGAACAGCTTGCCTCCATTGGCAAACTTGTTGCAGGAGTTGCCCATGAGATGAACAATCCACTGACGGGGATTAACATGTTTGCCCATCTTGCACTTGATGATATCCCTGAAGATAATCCTGCAGTTGAAAAAATCGATATTGTGCTGGCCCAGGCTGAACGGTGCAGAAAAATAATTTCTGACCTGCTTGACTTCTCCATGAAAGGAACCGGAGTCATTGGTGAAATGGATTTTAACGAAACCATAGATTCTGTGCTTTCAATATTAAAACACCATGCGAAGTTTAAGGATATCGAAATAAAAAAAGACCTTGACCCTGATCTTTACCGCATTGAGGGCAACCATGACCAGTTACAGCAGATGCTGATAAATCTGATGCTAAATCGTGCTGAAACAATGAATTACAGCGGAAGTATGACCCTGAAAACCCGGAACAGTGACCCGTGGATTAAAATTGATGTTGAGGATAACGGACAATGCATAGCACCAGAGAATATTGTTAAAATATTTGATCCGTTTTTCTCAACAGAGGGGAAAACTGCAAAATCAGATCTCGGCCTTTATGTCAGTCATGGCATTGTTACTGCCCATAAGGGGACAATAGAAATAAAAAGTGAGCCTGATAAAGGAACATGCTTTACCATTCTGCTTCCACTGAAGCAGGATGAACTGCAATGCCCCATATAACTGCCATGAGGCCGATCTGGTGATTCTTACTGAACTGCGGTCATCACGGTACAACCTTTTTATTTTTTTCGAATTTTTCCAATTGTTTAAGATAATAGTCATGGCGTTTTACAGCTTTAACAAGAGCCTCTTTTGAAGCTTTAACAGCCTTTTCATAAAAATGATTTAAAAAACATGCCTCTGCATAGGTATCCAGTATATATGGGGCTCTTTTTATATTTAAAGCTCTTTTCGCAAGTTCCATAGCTTTTTTATAGTTGCGTATGGATTTGTCTTTACAGGTTACAAAAAGCCAGGCAAGATTATTTAAAGCATGGATGTTTTCAGGATCAATTTTTAACACATTTTCATAGGCATCAACAGCCTGTTCAAATTTTTCCAGATCATAATAATGGTCCCCTATTAAAGTATAAATTTCCGAAGAATGAACCGGATCAAGCTTTAGCTTATGCTTAAGTGACTTTTCCACGGCAAAGCTGTTAATCATACTTTTCCCGCTGCCGAAATTAAAATAATACCCTGAATAACACACAACAGCGATCAGGACAGCATAAGTTAAAAGCATGATTTTAATTTTTTTATCATGCTTTTTTATCAATGACCTGTCGTGCTGGCATTTATTGAGAAAATCGATTCTCTCACCGATGCTGAAATGGTGCCAGTTTGGTTTTTCAGGGGACTGTCTGCTGAAACCGGCAATTTTTAAAAAAGTGGTGATCAGATAATATGCATCTCCCATGATGGAATAGACATGTGTGTCTGCCTGGCGCTCGAAATTCCGCATGAAAAACCCGAAAACATATCGGAAATAAACGAGGAAAAGTACAATCAGGGTGAGGCTGAAGATAAGGCTGTCTGCAGTATCAGGACTGAGCCCTGAAAAAGATACCAGCTTGAATACGATATCGGAATAATAGATAAGAATAAGAAGCGGGTCAAAAAAAGAATAGATACAGGCAATATAACCTGCAAAAAAGAAAAGATAAAAATACATATGGCCTTTTTGAACATGGCCAATTTCATGGGAAATGACAGCGTCTATTTCTTCCGGCATCAGATTATTGATCAGGGCAGGGGTTACAAGAATATACCTGAATTTCGGGACAAGTCCCATTACAGCAGCTGTTATCATGGTACCGCCAAAAAGATTCCACACAAGTATATCAGAATATCCAAGTCCCGCCCCTCTGCAGAGTCTTTCAATATTCTGCCTTGGAATACCCTTTTCAAGTGGCGTACACCCCCACATTTTCTGTATTAAAACAGGGCCGAACACTGCAACGGCAAAAAGAAACAATAAAACGTAAAAAATTTCTCCCCCGGGAGTTGAAAGAAACTTTTTTGGCTGTTCAAAGGGAAGAATCTGTATTATATCCGCCACAAGGGAAAGCAGAAACCATGGAAGAAAGGCGGGAAGAGAAAAAGATATATTGGAAAGTACAAAACTTTTTTTTGTAACTGATACTGAAAAGAGCTTTTTCTGAACATTCCATGCACAGACCCAGATAATAACAAGATAAAAAATAAAAATCGACAGGAATAAAACAGCCTCAAATGTTGGAAACAATTGAAAAAATTTTATTCCCGAAAAAAGGTCCCTGAGATTGAGAATGTAAAGATCCGCCGCAAAAACAAAAAGTGCAGAAATGGACAGCCTGGAAATCGCCCTGTCCATATGAAAATCCAGATCCATACCCGGCACAGTTGATATTTTTTTTTCTATTCTCTTAAAAGTCAATATGCACAGCCCGGTAAAAACCATACACACAAGAAAGAACATTAAAGCAGACCCCGGCAGGAAAAGCTTATCACTGGCAGCAGAGCTCTCGCAGGTTGTATAGAGGATCAGGGCAACAAGAAAATAGATAAAATTTGAAAACATTCAGATTATTCCATGATCTACAAAATTGGAAAGAACAATCCAGGATTTAACATCAAATTTTATACTGCCTGTTTCAAGCAGCCGGGCTGCCTCAGCACGGGAAATCAGCATAACCTCAATATCTTCGGAATCTTCATTATCTTTCAGGGAGGTCTCTCCTTCACACTCGGCATACAGCATGGATATTGTCTCATCTGTCATTCCGGAGGATGAATACACAGGAGGACTTATCTTTATGGTTTTAACAAGGTCAAGCCCTGTTTCTTCCTTAAGCTCTCTTTTCCCGGCCTGTTCAACACTTTCATCCCCATCAACAAGCCCTGCCGGAAATCCGTATTGATAGCCGCCAAGGGGCACCCGGAACTCTTTTATGATGACCAGTTTCTTTTTATCCCTGTGAAAAGGCACAATAACCACGGCATCAGGGGTTATTGTTTTCTCTTCCATCACACAGGGTTTTTCAAGTCTTGAGGCAAAAACCCAGGACTTCTCATGATCCAGCCGGTCTTTATACCGAATGGAAAACAGGTTTAAATGCTCGCAATCACTTATTTTTTTTACTTCAACTATATTCATGAATAATCATCCTGTTTTTTTAAAAAAATACTTCCTGTTCCATATGACATATGAAATTTAAAAATCATATATACATCAGAAATCTGAAAACCACCCAGAAATGGCAGAAACTTCCTGCAAGCACAAACAGATGCCATATCTCATGGAACCCGAAAACTTTTGGCCATGGGTCAGGTTTTTTGACAGCATATATCACTGCACCTGCTGTATAAAAAAGCCCTCCCAGTGCAAGCCACATCAGGCAGGTCATGTTAAGTGTCATAACAAGGGGATAAACAGCAACAATACACATCCAGCCCATGACAAGATAAATACCCGTTGAGATCCACCTTGGAATATTCATGGAAAAAATTTTAAGTATCATCCCTATAACAGCCATGGCCCAGACAATCCCGAATATTGTCCATCCCCACGCTCCCCTTAACGGCACAAGACACAGAGGAGTGTATGTCCCTGCAATCACAATAAATATCATGATATGATCAATGCGGCGCATCCATAATGTTCCCTTTTCGGAAAGCTTTAAAGAATGGTAAAGAGTGCTTGAAGTGTACATCATTACAAGTGAAGCGCCAAATATGGTAAAGGACACTATATGCCATGCATCGGTTTTGAGCGAAGAAAAAACAATGAGAAGGACAAGACCTGCAACGGAAGCAAGTGTCCCTGCAAAATGGGTTATGGCATTAACCGGTTCTCGGATTGACAGAACAGACATGATATTAAATTATACCTGAATATTTAGATTGTACTCCATTTTTTTATAAGAAAGAGCTCTCTTCTGACAGAGTAACTGATGCTCTTTTTCTGTTCGTTGTGAGGCACTGTAACGCTGTTCAGCTCGGCCTCATGGCCGTTGTCAG
>WGCX01000221.1 GCA_015493575.1 Desulfobacteraceae bacterium
GAAATGGGAGATGCAGGGAAAGGTCATGCCCATGGTGTGCAGGCAGTGTGATGATGCCCCCTGCCTTGAGGTGTGTCCCATGGGAGCAATTTCAAAGGACAGTGACACGGGTGTAGTGAGTGTTGATTACGACAGGTGCATAGGCTGCCGCATGTGTGTTTCAATCTGTCCCTTTGGAGCGATGACCTATGATTTTGTGGATAAAAAAGTGATGAAATGCGATCTCTGCGATGGAGATCCCCAGTGCGTAAGGTTCTGTGATGCAGGTGCCATAAAATTTGTGCCAAAGGTAAACACAAGTCAGGATACAAGAAGGCTTGCTGCAGAACAGGCAATGGCGGCCATTGGTCAGAGTTGATGGTTCTGTAAAAAGTCAAAATTGCTGAAATTGTTATTAATAATTTCAGTATGTTACAGCGCAAAAAACAGTAAAATAGAACTTTTTACAGGTTCATCAGAGTTGACCCGGGGTTATTTATTTTAAAGAACGGCTATACTGTCGCCCCCTGCGGACACTTTGAAATGACAGTTTTATAAGAAAGAGCTCATTTTAACAAAGCAACTGATGCTCTTTTTATGTTCGTCAGAATCTTTGATTCTTTGAGGCGCTGTAACGCAGTTCAGATCCGCCTCATGGCGGTTATATGAAACTCCGATAAATTTCCTTTCGGAGTAAGAGTTGGCTCCGCGCCTTCGGCCCAATATTTGTCAGAATCTTGATTCTTTGAGGCCGTTTAAGAGTCATTAGATCGGCCTCATGGCCGTTACAAAAAAAAGATATATTTAAAAGGGGAACAGGAAAGAAAAGAGTGTGCAGTACACAATGCCTGGGAACAATTAATTGATCTCTGGTACAGGGCTGAGCATGGAAGATTTGACAAAAAAATTATTGCAAGGTGTTCTATAGTCCTCACCGACATCTGTTATGGCTTTGATATGCATAATGCTACGTTTGAATCAGACGTTCTCTTTGAATCAGATCAGGTACTTACGCAAGATGTGATGATGGCGAAAACAAACGTACGGAAGGTGATTTTGGAAAAAAATTGACATATTAAAGAAATAACATAAAATTTTCAATAGGATTCTTCGATGAATCAGTCGTTGCAAAATGCAGGTTTGAGAGGTAGGTCTCCTCCTAATTTTATGGAAAGAGGGGAGATGGAATGTTCCCAAAGTGTCATAGAAACATTTTCAATTCCTGCTTTAATAACTGTAAAATTTTGGCAATACCTTAAGTAATGATGTTAAAAATAAAGGAGAAAAAGATGTGGAATAAAGTCAGTAAGACAAGTATCTTGGTAATTTTAACGGTGTTCTTTTTCCTGGGTACGGCAATGGCATGGAATGAGCCCGTTTTGAACCTTAATCTTGGTAATACAAATGTATTGGATGCAATGGTGCCTCCTCCTGGGGTATATCTCGAGACTTACACTGCACAATATCATTCCGATGAATTCAAGGATGCGAATGGTCAGAAGTTGCCGTTTCACAACGAAATGAGTCTGGAGGTTATTGTACCCCAATTTGTATGGGTCCCAAAGAAAAAAATTACAAATAACCTGAGACTTGGTGTGATGGCCTTAGTGCCGATTGCAAATGTAAATATGGATTCGGATCTCGGATTAACTGCTAATAATGATAACTTGGGGGACTTGTGTATTGGCCCGTTTATTTACGGTATTAAGCCCATTACTCTGGGGAATGGAGTTCAATTACATTGGGTCTTTGAGTTTGATACGTATTTCCCTACTGGTTCGTATGATAAGCATAAAACAATTAATCCTTCATCCAATCTATGGTCGTTTGATCCCTGGATATCCTTTACATTGATCATGCCACATGGATTTTCCTTTAGCACACGTCAACAGTTTACGTATAACACGACCAATAACGACTATCTGTGGAAAGATGGCAGAACTTATGATTTACAACCTGGGATGTGTTATAATTTTAATTATTCCATAATGAAGACTGTGGACTTTATCAGCCCAAGGTTGCGTTTGGGTATTGTTGGATATTACGAAAAACAATTAACGGAAGATCAATTGGATGATAGCGATATGAATAATTCCAAGGAACAAGTTTTTGCAATTGGACCAGCGATTCATTATATAACAAAAGGAGGGGTAGTGATAAGTCTGAAGAATTATTTTGAAAGTAAAGCGGAAAACAGGCCGGAAGGTGTTAAATTCGTGGGTAGGATTGTTTTCCGATTTTAAAAGCAAAAATCGAAATTAGAAACTGTAAGAGGAAATTTTGATACACCTTCTATAAGAAACTTATGATAAGTATCTTGAATTAGGATCGAAAATTTTATAAGTTGAACGAGATTGCTTGTCTTCCGGCCCATCTACTTCGTTGCATCAAAGGCCGAATACGTTGAGTATACTACCTTTAATGCGCCTTGTACATGGGCCGGAATTCTGCGCTATTTCTGTTCAACTTATTTCATCTCCAATCCTTACTATAATAACGGCGTATAAACGGCAGACTTCATAATGGCGTAACGCAATGCCAGATCTCCGATAAATACAAATGCAAGACGCAGAAAAATAAGGAAAATATTAACACTGCCTCCCCACATTATAAGGGTGATAACAAGGGGAAGAAAAATTCCCATTGCAAGAACCCCTGCATAAAATCCCTTTGATATATCTCCCTTCAACAGACGGTTAACGGAAAACTGTGCAGTTTCCGAACTGTGAAAAGTCCCCCATAAATACAGGGCAATGGTGGCAATATAGATAAATAGAAATAACTCCGACCAGATTTCAAGGGCACCTGCAGCCTTTGGCTCAGATATGGCAAGTATGAACTGGAGGACCTGGCTTCCAACCCATACGCCTGAAATCAATGACAGGGGAAGCACCATGGTGGAACTCCAGGCAGGAAGCGCTCTTATAACATTCATAGTTGAGAATCCGTGCATGATAATGAGAATGCAAAGAATACCCATTATAGTGTTAAATACCGGATTAAATCCGCCCTTTATAATCTGTATGAAACCCAGCAGGGCAAATACAGTGATTATCCATAATCCGCGGGAAAGCTCTGAGCTGCCCGGTTTTAAAAACATGCGCCATGACCTTTTTGGATTTCCAAGATAAAAAATATGGATCAGCCCGCCAAGGACAAGAGTGACAAACCATCCAATGGCAAGTCCTGCCTTATATTGAAAAAACAGGGAAATAAAATAAACACCAGCCCCTATTTCAGAGAAAAAGAAAGCAAGCATGAGAAATATCCCCTGTTTATCGATCCATTCCTTCTGGGGTGTGGCCTTGATCATCCACTCGTAGGGCCTGATACCAGTGCCGGACGGAGGAGTAAGTCCTTTAATAAATTCAACAATTTTTTCCTTCATTTTTAAAATCCTCCTTGATTTATGCTTTATAGACTTTTACAGCAACCGATGTTTCGATATTCCCTGTAATGGGGTCATAATGTCTCAGATATGAGGGAAGAAGCTTACAGAAATTACTTCCCTTACCCTTTGCAATGGGTCTTCCCTTGGCCCATAATCCGCCCTGGCCTGCAATTCCGATAACCTTTGGATGCTGGGCTTCCATGGTTTTGATAACACCTTTTTCCTTTATATTGTACTTGTTTTCAATCCAGATGATGTCTCCGTCTTTCATGCCTTTCTTTTCTGCAAGCTCAGAATTCATGGTAACGGTGAAAGTGTAAGGACATCTTTTGCTTATTTCATCAATCATGGGATTCTGAAATGTGGTGTTATTGGTGTGAAGGATATCCCTGTATGAAAATGCGATTAAATCAAATTCATCATCCAGCTCATGGTACGATGTCGGCCAGAACCAGTCAGGAAGCGGTGTATACTGTGGCGTGTCAAGCTCAAGTCCGAAATCAACATCCTCCATGATCTGCTCCACTGCCCTTCTGTCGTGGATGAGAAATTCCATGTAAACGGGACATCTTGAAGGAATTTTCCATCTCCAGTAAACATCTTCAAGGGGTTTATGCCAGGTTGCATATCCCTTTTTCTCAACCTTTTCCTTGTCCTTGCCATAGACCCATTTCATCACTCTGTCGCCGATCTGACTCCAGTTAAGATACTCTCCGGGTTTGATTTTAAGTTCTTCATCCTCTATACTGTAGTAGTCGTTGAGGCTTTCGTTGAATTTATCAAGGACTCCAACTCTGTGTGCAATATCAATATAAACATCCATGAAAAATCTGCTTTCCCCAACGGGCTTTGCAACGCATCTCTGCATATGAACAAACCAGTCTTCATAGGAAGGGCTTCCTGAAAAGAAAAATGCATCAATTTCACTGCTCCAGCAGTCTTTTTCAAGGTAACTTACATCGGGCAGAATAATATCACCCAC
>WGCX01000222.1 GCA_015493575.1 Desulfobacteraceae bacterium
CCACACAGGCAAGAGAGAAGAACTTCAGGATATATCCCCGGATGATGACCCGGTCAAAGCAGGTGTAATTGAATTTGATATTTTTGGAAAACTGGCTTATAAAAGAATTATTCACGGGTGCTCTCCTTTATACTGGTTTGGTTTGGAATTCCAACCTTATATAAAGGATCATCCGTGAAAAATCAAATAATGTATGGGGTTTCAGACAAGGGCTATAGGACAAGGGGCTAAGGGGTTGTTACGAAATAACATTTACACATAGTCGAGCTAATTAGGCCGTATAGTATAGTTCCATTCGCCGTGAAATTTGTCCTTAATAATATTAATTTTTTTGAAATCCTCATCAGGCACCT
Source organism: Desulfobacteraceae bacterium (assembly GCA_015493575.1). Taxonomy (GTDB): domain Bacteria; phylum Desulfobacterota; class Desulfobacteria; order Desulfobacterales; family Desulfobacteraceae; genus WGCX01. Next base: position 354 of record WGCX01000222.1, read on the forward strand.
TGATCCCTTTTTCGTATATATTTTTATCAAGTTCAGATTCCACCTTTAACCCCTTGGCTGTCGTAGTTGAACCGATGAGCTTTACAACGACCTCATAACTCGTAAGAGGTTTTCCGCGCCAATTCAACGAAATATAAGAAAACAACTTGTGCTCTATTTTGTTCCATTTGCTTGTCCCTGGCGAAAAATGACATATAGAGATTTCCAGATTAAGTTCATCAGCAAGTTTTTGAATTTCTTTTTTCCACAGTCTGACCCGTGAACCATTACTTCCTCCACCATCCGCAGTTATAAGAAGTTTTGTCGGTTTCTTAAAATGAACTTGCCCCATCTTGTACCACCAATTCCGTATTGATTGCACCGCAAACTCTGATGTGTCCTTATCTATACCGACACTTACCCAGCCTTTATTGTTGGCAATATCATAGACACCATATGGGGTTACTTTTCCTTTTGCATCAGAAGGAAAATCGTAAACTTTTGTTTTTTCGGGATCTCCCTTTTGCCGCCATTCTTTACCATTGTTCTTAAAGTTGCCAATCAACTCTTTTTTCTTTGCGTCTACTGAAATGACAGGGTTGCCTGTGTTTTGGAAGTCAGTTACTTTTTGGTGAATATGCTGAAACTGTTCGTTGCGGTCAGGATGACTTTTCCCTTCGTCTGTTTTGCTATTTGCTTGGAGGCTAAAACCCTCATCTTTCAAAATATCACCAACAACTCTATAGCTGATTGAATAACCTTTAGCCTTTAGCTCTGTGGAAATTTTCCGTAAACTTTTACTTGTCCAAAGAAGAGGCGATTCGGGCTCTCCACGATTATGCGGTTCGATTATGCTCTTCAATTCCGCTCTTATTTCAGGGTGCTTATCTACAGTTTTCTTTCTTCCACCACCTTTCTTTCTTGAATTCTCAATAGGCTTTTTCTTAGTTTCTTTAATCTCTTTTTTCCCTTTAGTTATAACAACCCGGGAAACACCAGATAATCTTGAAACTTTTGTGACCCCACCATGCCCAAAATATTCAGCCTCAATGGACAAATATAGTCGTCTTTGCTTTTCTGTTAGCAAAGGTAATATTGATTCATATTTTGATTTTAATATTGTTTCTTCATTCATAAAAAATATACTACACAATCCAACTCAAACTGTAAAGTTTATTTCGTAACAGCTCCTTAGTTCCTTGTCTGTGGCTCTTTTTGAACTTCAGTTCGGTAAACAATAAACCTGCTCATCATATTTTGTAATTTCTCAGCCATTTTTGCAAGTGCGGAAGATGTTTCATTTACCTGCTCACTATTTGATTCAATTTTCGCGGCAGCCTGATTAATGGAGCTGATGTCCCCTGCAACATCCTTTGCAACTGTTGCCCCCTGGGTTACATTATCATTTACAACAGAAACTTTCTGGGAAATCTCTGCTATATTTTCAGCTATTTCCCTTGTTGTGATACTCTGTTCCTCAACAGCAGCAACAATGGCTGTCATGGCATCATCGGAATCATCCACTATTTGCGAAACATTTTTAATCTCCTTTACTGTTTCCTTAACCTTTGACTGCATCCAGTTAAGCTTTTCATCCACCTTGACTGTGGAGTCATCCGTTGCAGATGCAAGATCGCTTATTTCCTGGGCAACAACCGCAAAGCCTTTGCCAGCTTCACCTGCCCTTGCAGCCTCGATTTTGGCATTTAGGGCAAGAAGGCTTATCTGTTCGGAAATATTACCTATTTCATCTGTAACAGCATCAATATCATCGGCAGCGCTGCCAAGCTCATCAACAATTTCCGCCACATGTGAAAACTCCCTGACAGCATCTCCGATAACAGATCTTGCAGAACCTGCATTTTTGGAAATTTCATTTACCGTGGCATTCATCTCCTCTGAGGAAGATGCAACAAGATTCACATTGGATGCTGTATGGCTCATTGCATCTGCAATGGAATCAAGATTTGTACTTAATTCCTCGGCTGCGGCAGCAACTGCATTTGATTTTTCAGAAGTATCAACGGCTCCTTTAAGAAGAAAGCCGGAAATACTGTCCATATTCTCAGAAGACTCTGCAAGATCGGAACTGCTCTGTATAATATTGTTGAAAATATTTCTGAATTTACTGTTTACAAGATTAATCCTTGCAATAATATGACTTAATTCATCTTTACCTTTCACTTTAATTTCATTTGTAAAATCACCTTCTCTCATTTTTCCCGTGATTCCAAGAACCTGTGTTATTTTTTTATTCACAAGCTGATTAAAAAGAAACCATATAATGAGACTTATGGCAGCAACTCCTGCAAATCCCATAGCAATACTTCTGTTTCTTGCCATAGTTATTGCCGTTAAAGCCTTTTTTTGTGACGAACAGACTGAAATTCCCCCAAGAATTTTTCTTGATCTGCCATGGCAATGGTAACATTTAGGGGCATTTAGAATAGGTGAATTTACCACGGAAAATTCTTCGCCGCTGAATTTTGTATGGAATGTACTTGAAACTGCTTTATCACCGGATGCCAGCATCACCCTTATTTTATCCGCTGATCCGTTTTTACCATTCAAAACCGACTTTATATCTGTACCCACATCCTTATCCTCAGTACTGAAGGTGATTTTCCCGCGAAAATCATATACAAATGCTTTAAGATTGGAAAGGTGTAAATGAAGACGTTTGAACTGATCTATAACAACATTGTTATTGCCAATGGAAAGGGCGCCTATCATCCCGCCCTTCACAGCATCTGCCACCAGATTGTCCTGGCTGTCCATCTGAGCATTGCTCAATTTACTCTGGGATACTATGTTAAACCAGATTACTGCCAAAAGTACAATTCCCACCGTTACTGCCATAAAAATCATGAAACGTAACCATAATTTCTCTTCTATAAAAGAAAACATATCCGAAATTCTCCTGTTATTGTTTTTCCCTGACAATATTTAATTTCAATATCTTTTAAATATGAAATATAAAAAAACAATCATAAAACCGGGATGTAAAAATCAAAAAAATTAATGGGCACCGCCAAAAAGAAGAGGCTTAAATCCAAATTCGTTTACCCTGCTTTTGTTGTGGCATTTTGTACAATCCTCTATGGATATACTGCCCAATCTGATATCCTCAGGGTCCTCGGATTCAATATGTATACTGCCGGGGCCATGGCAGACCTCACATCCAACTTCTTTAAGATCAGGAGTGGATTTTTCGGAAACAAAACCACCGGGTTTGCCATAGCCTGTGGTGTGACATTCAAAACAGGCTTTAAACTCAGACGGTGACAGTTTTGATTTCATTTTTTTTATGCTTTCAAATGACGAAGCTTTTTTGGAAAATTTTTTATAATTTAAATACTCTTTTTCGTGGCATTCCCTGCATGCCTTTGATCCCACATACCTGTTTTCCCCGGCTGCCAGATTTCCGGCAGTCAAAACCAAAATACACATAAAATAAAAAAATACTGCAGAACATGCCCTTACCCTTGTTCTCATTGTTCTCCTCCAGTGACAAATACAACATTTAAATACAACCTTTCTGTTCCCATTTTCCTGATTAAAACTTAAGGAGC
>WGCX01000223.1 GCA_015493575.1 Desulfobacteraceae bacterium
AAACCTGTCAGCTTTTCTACTACCGTATAAAATTCATCAGAACCAAAGGGTCGCCCTGTGCGATTTTTTTCTTCAAGTAAAGAACTCAACGTGGTGTCAACACTCAGAAACTCTTTCCAGTTATCGATAACGGACAGCAATTCATCATCCTGGATAAGGATATCATGTGTGTTCAGGCCACAATGGTAACCTGCACTGGACCATTGATAATCCCAAGGATGTTGAACCATTTTAGCTTTCACCGGATTACGAAGAATATACTGGATAGCTGCCAAAAGATAGTTGTCAGTGGATACAGGACAGGAGGAAAATCTGCCCTGAAAAAGATATCCCCTGACTCTTTCACGGAAATTGATCATGCGTGTATATAACCGGTGTGCTTCTCCGATTGCCCGGGCAAGGCTATCCGTCTTTTCAGGTACAGCAAGAAGATGTACGTGGTTGGTCATGAGGCAATAAGAAAGAAACTTAACACCAAATCGATCACCTTGGCCGCGAAGAAGGGACAGATATTCCAATCTGTCGGAATCTTTCATAAAAATGTCCATGGAACGTACTCCACGCTGGACAATATGATGCGGATACCCCGGCACTATCACTCGTTTCATTCTTGCCATGCTGAACTATAGCCTTGAACAATATAATGCTGCAACAATAAAAGAGTATTGTGTCACCGGATTTCCCCTTCAGCTATGTTTGCGGGCTGGAGGTCTTGACACAATTTCAACAGGGTATTAAATTAATAATATATTAATTTAATACCGATATATAGTGAGGTTCATATGCAACTACAAATTAAACAGATTAATTCCCAGGGCCAACTATCCATAGGTAAAAAATATGCCGGGCATAAAGTTCGGGTTGAAGAGTATCCCGATGGCTCAGTGCTTTTGACTCCAGTTGAAGTGATCAGCACATTTGAACTTAAGCTTTTAAAGGATGAGCTGTTCCATGATCGACTTGGTGAGTTCGATCAGTGGGTGTCAGGCCATCACCCGGAAGAGACTGATCTCGACGGTATGGAGCAGTCACGTGAAGGTTGATCTTAATTTCCCTCTCTTCCAGAAAGATCTTTTTTCTTTAAACAAAAATGAACTTGCGGCCTTCTTTCGAACTGCTAAAAAACTCGTCAAAATGGATCTTACTCAAATCCAGCAGTCATCCGGATTACACCTGGAAAAAATTCGAGTAATGAAAAGCCCGGGAGGTAAACCATTATATTCCATCCGGGTTACCAGATCTTTCAGGGCTGTTCTCACCATTGAGAACGATTATTTCCGTTTTATTTCTTTACATCCCGATCATGATTCAGCATATAGGTAAGTTGAGGTATAATCATCGGGGTCAGCATTGACAAATTGGATTATGTCACCGGTTTTCCTTTTTTTTGTGTGAAAATATTGTCGTATCAATTGATTGTCTTTAGATGAGCAATTCAATGTCTACCTCTAAAAAAATCGCAATTGCTTTCAAAGTTTCTATTGTAGGGTTTCTTTTGTTATTCTCAATTTGGGACAAATAAGCAGAACTTATGCCCACCTTTTCAGCTAATTCTTTCATTTTAATTTTTTTATATTTTCTCCATGCTCTTATTGGATTTATCCCTTCAAGAATTGTGAAAGTTACTTCTCCTGGTATAGCTATTTCTTCGCCTGTTTGGATAGCTTTCAAGTTATTTTCTATATCTTGAATATCTTGAGCATCCTGATAGGCTTCTTGCATTTTTTGATATTCAGAATAGGGGATTACCGCCCATTCAGGTTGACCATTTTTTTCTATGACTTGAGCGCTCATTTATAAATTTCTCCACGAGTTTTTATTTTGACGATATGAATTATAAGTTCGGTGTCATTTACAGTATAAACAACTCTCCAGTCACCAATACGCAATCGATAACCAGGATAATTCGTGAGCTTTTTTACATTCCTCATGCTGTTAGGATCAAGAGCAAGTAGTTTTATTTTCTTGGCGATTTTTAATGCCAGATTCCTTGGCATTTTACGAAGTGTTTTGTCTGCCTGCTTGCTAAAAGTAATTCTATGCATGATTTAAAGTTAGCAAGATATACAGATAAAAGCAATATATTATTAGCTGATAGTTATTTTTTTCAAGCACACAACGGCTGAGTTAAGCGGCAAACACATCAGTGAAGATTCCGGCACTGATATGGTTGACACTTGTCAAGACCAAAAACGTATCCACCGCCCTTTTTTTCGTCGGTAATGCCGACGGCTGCAAGAGGGTTTATTTAACATCTTCCAGCGCATTATCAGAGACGGGGTCATTGTATAACGACGGTTGATCAGTC
>WGCX01000224.1 GCA_015493575.1 Desulfobacteraceae bacterium
GAATGGTAGAACCATTCAGATATTTTTACAATAGACTTTCATTGTTTGTTGTGATGCTGCGCATCATGGCGGTTATATGAAACTCCATCAAAGTTCCTTTAAGAATCAGAGTTTCTATATTTGTTGAGAGGTAGTCTGAGACTCACCAGATCTGCCTCATGGCAGTTTATATCAAAAAAACGTGAGAAAAATTTACGTTTTTTTAAGTTTACATATTCACTGCCGGACCTTGTGTAATCTGGTTTAATCCCTGATTGATGAGATTCAGCCCTTGTTCCAGAATGTATGGTTGTGTTGGAAAATTTTGAGTGCTTGTTTTGAAAGCAGCTGAGATTACAGGGTTTCTGAAATAGTGCTTTAAGGTAATTGATGCCCAGAGCCATTTCCAACAGGTTGGTGTAACCCTATAGAATGATTTGTTTTTTGTTTTTGGATCGCGCCACGACAGATCAATTTGATCATTTCATACAGGATTTGTGCAGAATTTGAAGAAATTTATTCAAAACCTTTTTCAGATCTATGGTCTTGAACCCATGGACCGAAAATTTGGGTTTGAGAAGCTCTCTGCAAAGGGCCATTTGGCGCTCCTTTCTTAAGTCAGGAGCTGTGACTTTTCGGTCATTGCATCCAAGACCAAACTACAAGCAGGTCTGCAAATAAAGTACAGGTTTTTGAAGCCCCAGCGACTTGGGATTGTTGGTGGTAGTTTCAGTCCTTATGTAATAACCGGTTTTATTATACTGCTTGATGGCATTTCCCCTGAACCAGTGTTTGATGCAGGCATTGTTGTCATACAGTCTCCGGAAGGATTTGGAATGTGAGCGGACAGGCCGCCGGGTGAATATTTTGGCAAAGGACCACACAGGCAGGAGAGAAGAACTTCAGGATATATCTCCGGATGATGATCCGGTCAAAGCAGGTGTAATTGAATTTGATATTTTTGGAAAACTGGCTTATAAAAGAATTATTCACGGGTGCTCTCCTTTATACCGGACATTCCGCTTGAATTGGAAAGAGTTTTTAAAATTAAAAAATTGTAAATAAATAAATTTTTCTAAAAGGGTATACATTTTTATTAAAATAGTCAATAATAATTTAGTGCCTTACCCCTGAATTTCTGTAATAAAAAACAAGAAATTGAGGCAGGTACATGGGTTGCGGACATAGCCCGCTTTAGTGCCTTACCCCTCAATTCCTTGCACAAAAAACAAGAAATTGAGGAGAGGCAAATGGGTTGCGGGCATAGCCCGCCTTGGTTCCTTGTCTGTGGCTCTTTTTGAACTTCAGTTCGGTAAATATGAAAGAACGCACTTTTGACAAAGTAACAAATACTCTTTCTATGTTCGTTAAAATTTCTGATTTATTGAGGCACTGTAACGGAGTTCAGCTCTGCCTCATGGCCGCCATAAAAAAATAACCTTAATCACCCGGCAAACCAAATCATCGAATGAGAATCAGGGTTTAAAGAAAATTTTCAACCGGAACATATTCAAGGTCAAAGGCTTCTGCCACGGCTTTATAGGTTATTTTACCATTGATAACGTTTGCACCGCGTTTTATTTCCTTATTGTCCTGCATCGCTTTTTTCCAGCCTTTATTGGCAATTTCAACTGCATAGGGAAGCGTGGCATTGGTAAGGGCCATTGTGGAAGTCCTTGCAACTGCACCAGGCATATTTGCAACGCAATAATGAATAACCCCGTCAACAACAAAAACCGGATCAGTATGTGTTGTTGGTTTTGAAGTTTCAAAGCACCCGCCCTGATCAATTGCAACATCAACAACAACAGAACCGTTTTTCATATCTTTAAGCATATCTCTTGTGAGAAGCTTTGGAGCTTTTGCCCCGGCAACAAGGACTGCACCTACAACAAGATTTGCCTCTTTGACAAGTTCATGTATTGCAGCATGACTTGACATGATTGTAAAACAATTGGCCGGCATAACTTCATCAAGATAGCGAAGCCTGTCCTGATTCATATCAAGGATATAAACCTTTGCTCCAAGTCCGCAGGCCATTTTTGCCGCGTTGATGCCTACAATTCCGCCGCCAATTACAACGACCGTTGACGGCTCGACTCCAGGAACACCTCCAAGAAGTTCGCCTAAGCCCCCCTGGGGCATTTCAAGGTATTTTGCGCCTTCCTGAACCGCCATACGGCCTGCAACTTCACTCATGGGCACAAGCAGGGGAAGGGAGCCGTTATCTTTTTCAATGGTTTCGTAGGCAATATCTATTGATTTTGTTTTTATAAGAGCCTTGGTCTGCCTTTCGTCGGCTGCAAGGTGGAGATAGGTAAAAACAATCTGATCCTCCCTTATCATATCATATTCGGAGGGCTGGGGCTCTTTGACATGCATAACCATATCCGATTTTTCATATACCTCTGCAGGAGTATCGATGATTGTCGCTCCTGCTGCAGCATATGCGGCATCCTCAAACCCGCTTCCCTTACCCGCATTTTTTTCGACAATAACCTTATGTCCGTTTTTAACCATTGTAACAACACCGGAAGGTGTCATGCATACCCTGTTTTCTTCAATTTTGATTTCTTTTAATATTCCCACAATCATTTTGCTGCCTCCCCGTAAAAATTAATAATTATTATTCCAAGTGCAAACTTTGTTCTTCCTGCAAAAACAATTAAAAATTGTTGCAAAAAGTATCAAAGCTGCACAACAACAAAAAGTTATTACACCTCATCCATGTACAGCCATACCGACTCCTTTTAATGAGGTCTCTGACATTATCTCAGCAAGGGTGGGATGGGCATGTATGGTTCCGGCAATATCAGAGACCAAAAGGCCCCTGGTCACGGCAAGAGCTCCTTCTGCAATGAGATCCGTTGCATGGGGGCCTATGATATGCACGCCAAGGATCTTTCCCGATTTTTTATCGGCAACGATCTTTGCTTCGCCTGTAATTTCACCCATTGCCTGTGCTTTGCCAAGATTTCTGAAATTTACGCTTGTGCATGTTACATCAATGCCCTGTCTGCGGGCTTCAGATTCTGTGATACCCACGTCACCTATTTCAGGACTTGTAAAAATAGCTCCGGGCACTGCATTATAATGCATTTTCCTGTCTTTCCCCATGGCATTTTCCGCTGCAACCATACCTTCATGGGATGCAACATGGGCAAGCATCGCCCTGGAAGGACCCAGTATATCCCCAATAGCATAGATATCGGGAATTTTAGTTTCCATTTTATCATTTACCTTTATCCAGCCCTTTTCATCTGTTTCAAGCCCGATGTTTTCAAGCCCGATACCGCCTGCAAGGGGAGATCTTCCAATACATACTGCCATTTTTTCAGTCTCAATACATTGAGGTTTAATTTTTGACTGTTTTCCACTGTCAGGAAATGGCGATGCACCTGTAGTCACACAAATAATATCTCCTTTAACTTCAGCTTTGGTTACAATCTGGTCAGTTAGAAATTTCATCTTTTTCTTCTTCATCTCGCGCTGGAGAATCTTAGAACAGCATTCATCCACAGAGGGCAGTGGAAGAAGCCTTGACATGGCCTCAACAATTGTCACTTTTGCACCAAGGGCTGAAAGAATAAATGCAAATTCACATCCAATAACACCTCCTCCAACAATAACTATGGATTTTGGAATCTCTTTAAGCTCAAGAAGATCATCGCTGGAAAGAATTGTCTTTCCGTTAAAGGGAAATGCCGGCACATCAAAAGGGATGGTACCGGTTGCAAGAATAAGCTTATCAAATGGAATCTCTTTTTCATCTCCATTTTCTGAAACAAGAGATGCAATACCTTTTCTTTTAATGCCCCCCTTGCCATATTCAAATTTAACGCGATTTTTTTTCAGCAGAGTCATGATCCCCTGACGCTGGGTTTTAATTATGTTCTGTTTTCTCTGCATTAAAGCTGCCATGTCAAAACAGGGGGCCTGCCCCGGGACAATGCCGAATTTACCGGCATCTTTAAACGAAAGAAAAAGATCTGCTGAAGTTTTAAAAATTTTTGATGGGATACATCCCTTGTTCAGGCATGTTCCGCCGGGGTTTTCTTTTTCAATAATTGTAACATCAGCTCCAAGTGCCGCAGCCCTTACAGCAGCAACATATCCACCGGGACCTGCTCCGATAACAAGTATTTTTTTTGACATTTCTTTTCCCTTAAGGATTCTCTTTTATATTTTTTGACAATTAAAATTATTACGGTGAATAATCCTGTTAAATTTGCGATTCAAATTTCTTATTTAATTGTTTTCATAACCGGCCTGGCAGGAGATCTTAAAAACGAACAAAAGTACTGCACGATATACGTATATTATTTTCTTCCAGTTCCCTAAGGGAAATAATACCGGAAATAAAAATTTATTAAGAATATAATAAACACCTCCAAAATAACTGGACATATAAATTAAATACAAACACTATAAAATAAAAATGTAAGTTTTCATCATAAATAAAGCATTTTTTTTATTTATTCATTAATAAATGAATATTATTTTACCAATAACATGCTTATCGAACACAGTC
>WGCX01000225.1 GCA_015493575.1 Desulfobacteraceae bacterium
ACATTTAAAATTTCTTTCATATAAAAAAAAAAGGATTAAAAAACGAATAGTTATAAATTTTTAATTTTAAATTATAAAGGGGCTGTTTTATGATAATAGCAGACAAAAAACCCATTGAGGAGATTATCGAAGAGGTTGAGGATTACGACAGACTTCTTGTTCTTGGATGTAATGAATGCGTTACTGTGTGCGAGGCAGGGGGCAAAAAGGAGGTTGGTATTCTTGCCTCTGTTTTAAGAATGCATTTCATCAAGGAGGGCAGAGAAAAGAAAATCGATGAAAGGACTCTGGAACGCCAGTGCGATCACGAGTATCTTGAAGAGATCCGCGATGTCATTGATCAATACGATGCAGTTTTATCCCTTGCCTGCGGTGTAGGTGTTCAGTTCGCAGCGGAAAAATACCTTTCAACCCCGATTCTGCCAGGTGTTAATACCGTATGCCTCGGTGCCAATGAGGAAAGGGGAGTGTGGACTGAAAGATGCCAGGCCTGTGGTGAATGTGTACTTGCCAGAACGGCTGGGATCTGTCCCGTGTCAAGGTGCGCTAAAAGGGTGCTCAACGGCCCCTGCGGAGGTTCCAGTAATGGAAAGTGTGAGATTAACAAAGACCTTGACTGTGCATGGCAGCTTATAATTGACAGGCTGCACGCACTTGGCAGAATGGATGATTATGAAAAAGTGGCACCCATCAAGAACTGGTCAACTGACAGAGCAGGCGGACCAAGAAAAGTGGTCAGGGAGGATGTACAGGTATGAATTTAAAAACTTCCAGTAAACTTGAAAAAATTCTGAAACAGGGACATATTGCAGTAACTTCCGAATGCGGACCACCCAGGGGAAGTGATCCTGAAGTTATTACAAAAAAGGGAAACCTGATAAAAGACCATGTGGATTGTGTAAATATCACGGATAACCAGACCTCGATGACGAGGATGTGCTCCCTTGCCGCATGCGTTCATTTAAAACAGATGGGAATTGAGCCCGTGCTCCAGATGGTGACAAGGGACAGAAACCGAATTGCCCTTCAGAGCGATATTCTCGGGGCGGCATCATTTGATATCCATAATATTTTGTGCCTGACAGGGGATCACCAGAGTTTCGGGGACTGCCCCGAGGGCCAGAATGTCCACGATCTTGATTCCATGCAGCTCATTCAGACCGTGAGATACATGCGGGATGAAGGAAAATTCCTCGGCGGCGATGATATAAGCCGTCCCCCTGACATGTTTGTGGGAGCTGCGGCAAATCCCTTTGCAGATCCATTTGAGATCAGGGTTCCTAGACTTGCGAAAAAAGTTGCCTGCGGGGTTGAATTTATCCAGACCCAGTGTATTTACAATCTTGATAAATTTGAGGAGTGGATGAGGAGATTAAGGGAGCGTGGACTGCATGAGAAGGTTTATATCATGGCAGGAATGACCCCCATGAAATCGGCCGGAATGGCAAAATTTATGAAAAACAGGGTTCCCGGAATGGATGTTCCCGATGAAGTTGTTAAACGTCTTGCCGGTGTGGAAAAAAAGAAACAGGCCCAGGAGGGAATTGATATCTGTGTTGAAGCGATCCAGCGCTTAAAAGAGGTGGAAGGGGTTGCAGGATTTCATGTAATGGCAATTGAATGGGAGGAAAAAGTTCCTGAAATAGTAGAAAGAAGCGGTCTTTACCCCCGGCCTGCGATTTAAGCATAAAAATTATCATAAAACGGACGACATCATTTTCAAAACCAAACATTAATGTCGTCCGTTTGTTCCCCAGCTTTAGTGCCTTACCCCTGAATTTTTATAATAAAAAACAAGAAATTTAGGCAGACACATGGGTTGCGGGCATTGCTCGCTTTAGTCTCTTAATTCTTATTTTTTTGTTGTTTTGGCAAAAACATTAAAAATGATTGGGTCTGGCCTGTTCAGGTTAGAATGGTTGGTTAATCAAAGATCGTTTGTCAGAAGCAGATCAGCCAATCAGTACAAGTCAGGTCAGCCAATCAGTACAAGTCCGGAAAGTGTTCCCGATGACGGCTTGTTATTGGGTTGGGCTTTTGAATCGTCAAGTTCAAAACCTGCTTGTTTCATCAATTTTTTAACATTTATTCCAAAGCCTGACATGGATGGGCGGGCATATTCGGGATTTCTGCATTTTCCGTTTCTGACAACCACCTCACAGTCAATATATCCGGAGCAGAATATCTGCCTGCATGAGCCTCCGGCAAAAGCCTTTGAATTTTTGTAACCCATTTTCACCGCACCCTGTTCGATTCCGGAGGCAATTTCGTGTAGCAGGCGAAACCAGTCATTTCTTTCATTGGAAAACAGGATTGTATAGGGAACGTCTATTTTAAAAACAATGGCTTTATTATAATTTTTCAATAATTTTCTGAATCCATCAGGACCTGATACATGGGGCGGGCAGCTCATGGAAAGCCCATAATTTTCACATCCGGGATCTTTGCAGAGTTTTGCGAGTTTGTCTTCCACGATAATATGATCTGTGGAAATAACAGCCGCATCCATTGCGCCGGCACCGTGTGCCATTTGAATCAGGCGGTCTGCATCTGCCGGCATATCATATCCTTGTACTCGTTTTCCATATTATTAACCTTTGCAAGATACTTCTTTTGTCCAGATTGCTGTGTCAGAGAAAAAAATTAATTGTAAAAATATTAAATATATATTCCTGCGCTTGAAATTTTTGTCTTTTCTGTATCCGGAATAAAATAAAATACCTTTCAATTTTCCTTAAATTTTCTGTATGTCTGATCTGTACATATAAATATAGTCAGGCTTTCTTACTTAAAAAGCCTGACAATATCTGTTATCGCAGTGTCGTGATTTTTTTCAAAAACAACACAGGTGGGTTGCATGACAGTTGTTTTTTTTAGCAGATATATTTAACTGTTTTTCCATACGGGCTTACGTTTTTCCTCAAAGCTTTTTATTCCTTCAAGTGTATCCTGGGTTTTCATCATGGTGTTTAAGAAATAATTGCTGACAAGATCCACACCCTGGGAAAAATCAATTCCAAGATGACGTTTTACGGCGCGTTTATTCAGCCTTATGATAAGGGGACTTGAATAGGTGATTTCCTTTACGGTTTTTTCAACGGTTTCCTCAAAATTATCTGCAGAAGCTGTTTGGGAAACAAAGCCCATGTGCTTTGCCTCTTCTGCGCTGTATGTCCTGCCGGTTGTGCATATTTCAATGGCCTTTGCCGTGCCCACAAGCTCGGGCAGGCGAAGGGCAGCATAGGGAGGAAAAAACCCAAGTTTTATTTCAGGCTGCCCGAAAATTGCTTTTTCAGAGGCAATCACTATATCGCAGGCAATGGCAACCTCCATGCCGCCGCCGAGACAGGCACCGTTTACTGCAGCAATAACAGGTATATCAATTTTATTAATATTTTCGAAAATCCTGTTAAATACAGTCACCATTTCATCAACCATTTCAGGCCTGTGATCCGACACCTCCACACCTGCACAGAAACTTCTGCCTTCTCCGGTGATAACAAGGCATTTCAGGTCATCATCACGGGAAATAAGATCAAGTTCCGCATTAAGATCGTTCATCATTTCAATATTTAAGACATTGTGTTTGGGTCTGTTCAGAACGATTCTTGCCACACCATCGGTTTTATCAATATTAATGTTTTTAAGCTCACTCATGCCTTGAACTCCTTATTAAAATTTAGAGGGGAAAATATAATCTTAAATAACGGCCACGAGGCCGGGTTTTTTGATGGTTGTATTTTTTCGTGAAATTAGATGGTCTCGTAAAAAATCGAAAATGCTATAACAGCTATTAATAATTTTAGTATGTTACGACTGAAAAAATACCAAAATCTGACTTTTTACAGGCTCATCAAATTTAGCAGAGACGCAAAATTTTGCGTCTCTGCTTTACGTCTCTACCCCTTGGCTTATCCCTTTATAATTCTCGGCAGAATCATCTGGTGCTGGGGACAGATCGATTTTGGATTCTGATAAGCGCCTCCTGCAAATGCAACAAGGTATTTTCTCAAGTCCTTGAGATGGACAAGCTCATCCACCATTCCTGTTTTTGCACAGAAAATAGGCCTTGATTTTTCATGGTATTTATCAGCAAGCTTGTTCATTTTATCCACAACGGGCTGAAGATCGTGTCCTGCTTCCTTTTCTTTTACAAGCCTCCTTGCATAACTTGCAACGGCTGCTGTCTCCCCGTGCATCACGTAAATTTCCGTTGCTGCAGTGCCAAGAGTAAATGCATTGTGCCTGTTTGCAGTGGGGCCTCCCATCACATAGTGCGCCGCAGCAGACCCTTTTCTTAAAACAACAAGCATCATTGGAACATCGGTCTGCTGGATTGAATAGATAAGAGACTGGCCAAGGCCGAGAAGTTCCGCTTTTTCAGCAGTGTCACCCACATCAATGCCAGAAGTATCCTGGAGCCAGACCACAGGAATCCTGTCCCTGCCGCAGAGAGTTACAAACTCGTTCATTTTTATGAGGCCCTGCCTGTAAAGCTTGCCCCCGAATCCGGGGTAATCAGCGTACTCCGGGTATCCTTTCCCAAGATATCCCTGCCTGTTGCCTATGCATCCCACAAGAAATCCGTCTATTTTGCAAAGCCCCGTATAAACTTCAGGGCCGTAACCGGGACGGAATTCCGTGTGCTCTCCTGCATCCACAAGCCTTGAAAGCACCTGGTCAAAGGAATATACTTTTTTGGGCTCAAGTGGAAGAAGCCGCATGATATCATCTTCGGGATAGGCAGGCTTGGCAGGAGGGGCAACCCTGAAAAATTTTGGATTATACGCAGGTATATCCTTCATATAATCTTTCAGCCCGTCAAGAACACCCTGTTCCTCTTCATAAACATACCTGAAAAAACCTGTTTCATCGTAGTGAATTTTCACAGATCCCGGTGGTTTAGCTTTATTTTCCTTTGCCTTTTCAACAAGGGCATCTGCCATTTCCACATCAAAACCGCCCTGGGGCGCCATCCCGCTTACAATACCTGCTCCTCCAACTGCAATATTGCAGTTTTTGTGGGCAAAAAGGATTGTGGGACTGATGCTCTGGTATCCTCCGCCGGCAGGATTGGTACCGTAAATACCTGCAAGAATTGGAATCCCCATCTGCTCAAGCTCGGCATGGCGGAAAAAAGGAGTTCCCGCACCCCTGCGGTTTGCATAGAATTTTTCCTGTTCAGTAAGTTTTGCACCGCTGCAGTTGACAAGCCACACAAGGGGAAGATTAAGGCGCTTTGCAAGGTCAGTGACCCTTAAAATGTTTTCAGACTGGCCCGGAAGCCATGCACCTGCCATCACCTTGTTGTCAAAGCCTATGATCACAGCCCATTTTCCGGAAATTTTTCCAATTCCGTCTATGACATTGGTGGTTCCCTCAACATTCTCAGCAGGATTATAAAGGGTGTGTAAGGGGCACCATGTGTCTTTGTCAACAAGGTATTCAAGGCGCTGCCAGACAGTCATCTGGCCTCTTGCATTGATTTTTTCAGTGGGAAAGCCTGCATTTTTCACCTTGTCCACGGCAAGGTCAATTTGCTTTTCAGCTTCAAGGATCTCGCTGATATTTTTTTCTGTTCTCTTGATCTCTCCCTTTTTCAGTTCTTTTCCAAAGGGAGCCATTTTTTCAAAATAAGGTCTCATATTTTTTCACCGAATTCCAAATTTGTTTTTTATTCCACAACAGCAATTAGATCATCTTCCTCAACACTGTCTCCTTCTTTGACCTTAATTTCTTTTACTGTCCCATCGCATGGTGCAAATACAGGGGTTTCCATCTTCATCGCCTCAATTATCAGCACTTCATCATCTTCTTCGATTTTTGTTCCGGGTTCAATATGCATTTTAATTATTTTTCCTGCAAGCGGGGCAAGTATGTCTTCTGCCATTTCAATTTCTCCTTAATTTAATGTTTTTGTCTGCGTTTAATGTTTTTTGACAATTTTACCTTTGGTTAACAGTTTTACCTTAAAATAGCTACATTGTAACATATATCATATTATGTCAAGATTTTTTATGTAACTGCCATGAGGCAAATCTGAACTGCGCTTTTGTGCTTCAAAAAAATTAAGGATTTTAACAAACATAAAAAAAGAATTAAACAGTTTTTTTAATTTTTTTACCAAACAACAAGAAAACAAT
>WGCX01000226.1 GCA_015493575.1 Desulfobacteraceae bacterium
GTTGTAATAACAGGCACATAGTTCGACTATGCATCTGTCATCACGCCTTGAAAACGAACAAAAATACTGCACAATATACGTATATTATTTTCTTCCAGTTCCCTAATATGATAACCTGCATGTCAGGTTAAAAATAAGTAACATACTGTAATTAATAAATATCTCAGAAATTTCACATAAAAAAAAGATTAAAATTTGAATGATTGACTAAAATTTTCAACAATAATAGACTGCAACAATAATAGACCGATTGTTCCTCAAAAATGATCCAAATATAAAGAAACAATTAAGGATCGGAGATGAAATAAGTTGAACAGAAATAGCGCAGAATTCCTACCCCATGTACAAGGCGCATTAAAGGTTGCATACTCAACGTATTCGGCCTTTGATGCAACGAATTAGATGGGTCGGAAGACAAGCAATTTTGCTCAACTTATAAAATTTTCGATCCTAAACATCTAAAGAGAAAACAGGAATGCAGGAAAAATTAAATATTGACAAAAAACCGGTGAATAAAGGAGATGATCAAACAGAGATTAAAAAAAATATTCCTTTTGTAAGCCCTGAAATCTTTTTTGAAATAAAAAAACACCCCTTTATGGGTTATATTTTTCTCAAGGCGTTCCTTATTTCACCTTTTCGTTCAAATTCCATTGAAGATGACGCCATTGTTAATAAAACCACAATTTTTTTAAAAAATTTTATGCCGGATGAAAAACTCATTGCAGATTACAGAAAAGTCTGCTCTTTTGCTGAAAACAGTTCTGATATTATTCCCATATCCTGTATCCAGACATTTTTCATCGGTCTTCTCGGCAGATTTATCACATCTTCCTTTTTTCCAATGAATCCGTTGGGTCTGATACATATCTTTCAATCCCTTAAGCAGACAAGACCCGTTAAAATTGATGAAGTACTTGACCTTTCCTGCACCCTTGAAAGTATTAAAAAAACAGATAAGGGTATTGAGACAGCATTTGATCTTAAGGCAGTATCCGGCAATGAGCTTGTATGGCAGGGGGTTTCCATTTTTTTAACCAAAAAAAAGATTCACACCGGAAAAAAAGAAAAAAGGACAAAGACAGGGAAAAAAGAAACAGGTTTATCTCCTGTGGAAACCATATCTGTTCCATGGGATATTGGTCGTAAATATGCCGGGGTTTCAGGCGATTATAACCCCCATCATCTTTATTCAGGCCTTGCAAAAATATTTGGGTTTAAAAAGGCCATTGCCCATGGAATGTGGAGTCTTGCAAGGGTTGTTGCAAGTCTTGACAGGCATTATGGTATTGATCATGCCGCTTATATTGAGGCATCATTCAAGCTGCCGGTTTTTATTCCTGCAAAAATAAATTTGGGGTATGAAAGCTTATATGATAAAAAAAATAACAGAAATATCATCAATTTTGAGCTTAGAGATGAACAAAATCAATTACCCCATCTGAAAGGCAGGATGAAAAGATTACGGTAAATAAAAGTATCGTAATCTTTCTTGCATTAAGCGGAGCATGTCTTACAATGTTAACATGATTATTTCCTGAAGCGAGCGATGCCCGCAACCCATTTGTATTTTTGTATTTCCTCAATTTCTTTATTTTTTGTTACAGGAATTCAGGGGTAAGGTACTAAAAGGCTGGCAGGATATATGGGATAGAAGAAATTGAGTTTAACCGTAAAAAGTGCTATTTAAACGAAAATATAGTTAAATTAAAATAATGATAAGGAATCAAGATTATATGCACTATGAAGGTAATATCATAAGGCCTCCAAGCGAGGCAGACAGTATACTGCTGCAGGTGACGGTGGGATGTTCCCACAACAAATGCACTTTCTGCGGAACTTACACCGGGGAAAGGTTTAAAATCAAAAAAGATTCGGTTATTTTTGAAGATATCGATTATGCGGCAAAATACTGCACACACCAGACCAGATTGTTTATATGTGATGGTGATGCGCTTATAATACCACAGAAAAGGCTTGTTCCCATACTGGAAAGGATCAATAAAAAGCTTCCATGGGTGAAAAGAATCGGTCTTTATGCAAACACAAAAAGCATAAAAATGAAAACAAAAGATCAGCTTGAACAATTAAAAGACCTTGGCGTTAAAATTGCCTATATGGGGCTTGAAACCGGAGATGATATCACCCTTGAAAAAATTAAAAAAGGAGCTGATTCATCCCGGATGATTGAAATGGGGAAAAAAATCAGAAAATCCGGTATAAAGCTTTCAGTAACAGTTCTCATTGGTATTGCCGGAAGAAAAAGGTCCCTGATTCATGCAGAAGAAACGGGCAGAGTGCTTTCTGCCATTGATCCGGAATATGTGGGAGCTTTGAGCCTTATGCTGATTCCGGGTACAAAACTTTACAAAGAGTACGAAAATGGAAATTTTGATTTGATAACGCCCGATGAGATGCTGAGAGAGCTGGGCGCCATGATTGCAGCTACAAATATGTCTTCAGGACTATTCCATGCAAACCATGCATCAAATTATCTTCCCATAAGGGCAAAAATGCCCGATGATAAAGAAACAACACTGGCACTTATTGCAAACGCACTTGAGGGTAAAGTAAGTCTTAAACCCGAATTCATGCGGGCTTTGTAAAATTTACAGTGTTATATTGTCCATGACGTGGTATCTGACGTGGTAACTATGGACAACCAACGGATTTTACCGGAAATTTCCCTTTGAAACCAGATCAATGAGGTTTTTATTTGTGGCAAGGTTTTGATTTGTGGCAGCAATGATCCTTGTGTCCACTTTAATGACTTTTTGGAAGTTCCCTAAGGACATTGCTGCACATTTTGTCCCCTGATAATCAAGGGCTGTCATGTTGCTTAAATAACTGAGGCTTTGTATCCAGCCTCATCTATTTTTTTAATTGCCCCGGCGATTAAATTTTCGTTGTCTGCTTCAAAAACTGCCTTTTTCCCCTTCAGATCAACCAATACATCGGAAATACCCTCCATCCCTTCAAGGGCTTTTTGAACTGTTCCGGAACAATGACCGCAACTCATACCTTCTACATTCAGTGTAATTTTCTGTGAACTCATAATACTTCTCCTTTTTTTTAAATGATTTATAAGTTTTATCCATTTCAGAGCTATAATGGTAATTTTTGCTAACTGCTGAACCAGAAACGAATTCCAAAAACGAACCGCAAATCATTGGTGTCTGTGCCCTCCATGCGGGCATAATCAGCAGTACGGCCGTACATCCGGGTCCAGCTCAACCCGATATAAGGTGCAACTGCCCGGCTGTACAGAACCTGAAGTTCTGCATCTTCGCTGTTGCTGTCAGTAAATTTATATTCTCCCTCTGTCTTGATCCAGAGTTTGTTCAGGTCTTTACCCAACCAGCCCTCGGCATCCCAGATCAGCGGATTATCTGTATCTGAAGTGTTGATCTCAAACTTGTCAACAATGACCATGGACCGCAGAGGATCATCATTCATTCCGCCTCCGTATGCAGCAGTTCCCGACAGAATCAGCATTAACAATAATACAATTATATTTTTTTTCATGGTCTGTATCCCCCTATGTCATAATAACTTTACGAAACATTCCCAGCATATGATAGAGCAGATGGCAGTGGTATGCCCACGAACCCTTTGCATCGGCAGTTACGAGATAACTTATCTTTGAACCAGGCTGTACAATAACCGTGTGTTTGCGCGGAATCCTTTTTCCGTCACCTGTTTCCAGATCACTCCACATGCCGTGCAGGTGCATGGGGTGATTCATCATTGTATCGTTCACAAAGGTAATCCTAAGCCTTTCACCGTATTTGAACGGCAGTGGTTTTGCATCAGCATATTTTATTCCGTTGATTGACCACATATAGCGTGCCATATTTCCGGTAAGATGCAATTGTATCTCACGTCCCGGATCACGCGGATCAGAAGTGGGATAGAGGTTTCGCAGGTCTGCATAGGTAAGGACTCTGCGGCCGTTATTCCGCAGGCCGACTCCCGGATCATCCAGCCTGTACATTGGATTTTGTGCACGCATATCAACCTGGGGCCCATATTCCGTTGATTTGTGAACTATTTTGGTGTTGCTGCCAAGCCCTGCCGGACCGCGCATGACTGTTTTTTTTCATTCCGCTCATACCTGACATTCCACCCATGCCGGCCATATCCATACCCATGTCCGTATGGGTTAAAATCGGATAAGGATCGGAGATGAAATAAGTTGAGCAGAAATAGCGCAGGATTCCGGCCCATGTACAAGGCGCATTAAAGGTTGCATACTCAACGTATTCGGCCTTTGATGCAACGAAGTAGATGGGCCGGAAGACAAGCAATTTCGTTCAACTTATAAAATTTTCGATCCTAAGGATCAAAGCCAGGCACTTTAGCGGTTAAAAAGGGATCAGGGGTAAGGGTGCCCCTGGCATATCCGGTCCGATCAAGGGCCTGGGCAAAAATGCAGTAGGCACGGTCATATTCCGGTTCCACAATAACATCATAGATCTCAGCCACTCCGATCCGGAATTCATCAACAGAGACCGGCTCAATATTCTGACCGTCCGCTGCAACTACTTTCATTTTAAGGCCTGGAATACGCACATCAAAAAAACTCATTGCCGACCCGTTGATAATACGAAGTCGTATTCTTTCACCTTTTCTAAACAGGCCGGTCCATCCCTTTGCAGGCGGCTTTCCATTCATCAGATAGGTGTAAGTATAACCGGTTACATCGGACAGATCCCGGTCACTCATGCGCATCCTGTTCCACATGCTGCGGTCCGACCAGGTGCGTGACAAACCTTTTTCACGAATTTCATTTATCAGGTCCACAGTGGTCCGCTCGTTGAAATTGTAATAATCGCTTTTAGTCTTGAGTTTAGTATAGATCGTACCGGGTTTTTCATCTGACCAGTCCGACAGCATGACAACAAATTCACGATCAAAGGAAAATGGTTCCGGTTCCAGGGGATCTACAATAATTGCCCCGTACAGTCCGGTTTGTTCCTGAAAGCCGGAATGACTGTGGTACCAGTACGTCCCACTCTGTCTAAGGTTAAACTCGTAGTGAAAAGTTTCCCCCGGAGCAATGCCTTTAAAGCTGATATCGGGAACGCCGCCCATGGCAAGTCCCTTAACAAACTGCCGGCGCGGCATGATCATATCTTAAAGTCGGGAAATTGATTTGTTTTCTTTCATATGGTCTTCCTTTCCATTGAAATGGACTTGATTAAATTAATACTTAAAACTGCTTCCGGGGGGAACATAAAACCGTTTAAAAAATTTAGAGACTAAAGGCGGAGCAGTTCTCTCATTTTCTCAAATTCCTGATTATTTATTTCACCCTTTGCAAGTCTGATTTTCAGTATTTCAAAAGAGTCTTTTTTGTCAAGCGTTTCTGATTTTTCAGATCGGTAAGGCCTGAGTAATTTGATGATCAGAGCAGCGATGATGATAATTATTAACACTGCAATGGGAAAGCCTATAATTCCGCCACCGGAAAACCAGTGTCCGAAACCCGCTCCATTGTAAAAATTACATCCCCACATTTTTCTTCTCCTTTAAATTAATCAATTTTTACCATCCTGAGTCTGAGAGCATTACCCACAACGGACAGAGAGGAAAGACTCATGGCTGCTGCGGCAATTATGGGGCTTAAAAGAAGTCCGAAAAAGGGATACAATAAGCCCGCTGCAAGGGGA
>WGCX01000227.1 GCA_015493575.1 Desulfobacteraceae bacterium
AAATAAAAATCTTTTTAAGATCAGGAGAAAAATACCATGATAAAAATTGCTGGTATACGATTTAAACCTGCCGGCAAGATATACGATTTTGACTGCGGATCATTTGAGCTTGAGCCTGGTGATAAAGTAATTGTTGAAACTGAACTTGGTCTGGGATTTGGTTCTGTGGCTGTCCCTGCTGCACCCCTTGAAACCAGTATGCCCCATAAAAATTTGAAAAAAGTGATCCGGATTGCAACAAAAAAGGATTTTCTGAAAAGGCTGAACAATAAAAACCTTGAAAAAAAAGCCCATGATTTCTGCAAAATGCAAATAAAAATTCTGCAGATGAAAATGAACCTTTTTTCTGTGGAAAGTACATTTGATGCGGCAAAACTGACTTTTTTCTATACTGCAGACGGAAGAGTCGATTTTCGTCAGCTTGTAAAAAATCTTGTAAAAGAATACCGTATCCGCATTGAAATGCGTCAGGTTGGTGTAAGAAACCAGTCAAAACAATGCGGAGGAGTTGGAAAATGCGGCAGAGAGGTCTGCTGTTCCTCATTTATGAAAGATTTTTATCCTGTTTCAATTAAAATGGCAAAAGAGCAGGGCCTGTCACTTAATCCCACCAAAATATCAGGACTCTGCGGCAGGCTTATGTGCTGTCTCACCTTTGAAAACAACACATACAAGAAGATGAAAAAAAAGCTGCCCAAAGCGGGAAAAAGGATAAAATGCTCAAAAGGAAAAGGAAAAGTTATCCGTCAGAATATACTTAAAGGTACTGTAACCATGCGCCTTGATGACGGAACTGAAATTGAAACCGACAAATCAGACTTCTGCATATGTTAACTCTGACTGCTTCATATGTTTCAGACTTCTGCATATGTTAAGGAAATAACGAGAAATGAATCAACCGACATTTTTTACAACGCCGATATATTATGTTAATGCGAAACCTCATCTCGGGCACGCATATACAACCATTGCAGCCGATGTTGCTGCAAGGTTCAACAGGATGTGTTCCTCTGACACCTTTTTCCTCACGGGAACGGATGAACACGGAGATAAAATACTTGAGGCTGCAAAAAAAGAGAATATAACACCAAAAGAATATGCAGACAAAATCAGCGGTCTTTTCAGGAACCTGTGGCCAGAACTTGACATAAGCAACAATTATTTTATACGGACAACTAATGCAGATCATATTAAGGTTGTTAAGGATCTTCTGCAGAAAATATACGATTCAGGCGATATCTATTTCAGCGAGTATGAAGGGATATACTGCTTTGGTTGCGAGCGCTTTTACCAGGAAAGAGAGCTTGTAAACGGTAAATGTCCTGACCATGGAACAGAACCGGAAAAAATAAAAGAAGCCAACTATTTTTTTAAAATGAGTAAATACCAGGACTGGCTCATTGACCACATTAAAACACATCCTGATTTTATAAGACCTGAACGTTATAAAAATGAGATTCTGTCTTTTTTAAAAGAACCCCTTGAAGATCTCTGCATATCAAGGCCAAAATCACGTCTTACCTGGGGGATCACCCTGCCCTTTGACCATGATTTTGTCACATATGTGTGGTTTGATGCCCTGACAAACTATATCTCTGCACTGGGATATCCCGATGGAGAACTTTTTAAAAAATTCTGGCCCCATACAAAACATTTTGTTGCCAAGGATATAATCAAACCCCACGGAATTTACTGGCCCATTATGCTGAAAGCCGCCGGCATAGACCTGTACGAAAGTCTCAATGTACATGGTTTCTGGAATGTCAGTGGAACTAAAATGTCAAAAAGTATTGGAAATGTAACTGATCCCGTTGAAGTATCCGGTATTTATGGCGTTGACCCTTTCAGATACTTTCTGATGCGGGAAATGGTGTTTGGCCTGGACGCTAATTTTACGGAAGATACCATTGTGCAGAGGATAAATTCCGATCTTGCCAATGACCTTGGCAACCTGTTTTCAAGGGTTCTCTCAATGAACTTTAAATATTTCAGGGGTAACATCCCGCAACCTGATGAAAGAACGGAAAAAGAAAAAGCTCTTTCACTTGAAAAATATGCGGACACGGCCATAAAAGAGTATCAAAAGGCCATGGAAAACACCATGTTTCACAGGGGACTGATTGCTGTATGGGAATTTATCAGTATAATGAACAAATACATTGACAACAACGCACCCTGGACGCTTGCAAAGGAATCGTCACAGAAAAAAACACTTGAAACTGTGATTTACAATCTCCTTGAAGGCTTAAGAGTAGTTTCCTGTCTTATATACCCTGTAATGCCTGAAACTTCTTTTAGAATGCAGAAGCTGCTTGGCATTGAAAAAGAGAGAACAGAGCAAAACAATGATACAGAAAATGATTTTTATACTTTAAATGAAGTGATGCCCTGGCATCAGCTCAAAAAAAATAAAAAGCTTGAAAAACCGCCAATCCTCTTTCCAAGGATTGATACTGACACAATCAGGACAAAGGAAATGAAAAAATAAACCAATGACAGATCAAACAGAAGAGTTAAAACATTGTATTTAAATTCAAAACAAAACACATGGCGTGAATTTCAGTCTGAACTTCAGCTTGATTCAAAAAGAAAAAAACGTTTTTCAGGCCTGAAAAAATTTTTTATTCCTGTTTTAACAATTTTTGCGTTGACCTATTTTTTCAATCTGAATTTTCCAGGAATTATCAATACGCATAAGATCAGTAATTTACTGGAAAACATCGGCAATTTCAATTTTTCAAGTGATAAAAACAACACTTCAGATACGGCCGGGACTTCAACTCCTGCTGACAATAAAATCACAAAAACAGAATTACGAAACCTGCTTGCAGGCAATCAATTGCTGATCAACAGGAAAAACAGCCGGTTTATCTTAAATGATGGCAGAGAACCCCTTGAAATATATACAAGCCTTAATGAAGAACTTCAGCGGTTTATGATCAAAAAACTTGATATGCTCAAAACCCTTGACCGGGGAAAACCACAGCGTATTGCAATGGTTGTCATGAAACCTGAAACAGGCAGAATGCTTGCAATGGCAGGATTTGATCTTTCCAATCCGGAATTTAATACATGCACCCAGGGTCAATATCCAGCTGCAAGTGTATTTAAAATTATCACTGCATCGGCTGCCATAGAAAACTGCGGGTATCACCCGGCCACTCCCATATATTTCAACGGTGGGAAATACACCCTTTACAAAAGGCAGTTGAAAGAAAGAAAAAATAAATACACCATAAAAGTATCATTTGCCCATGCCTTTGCAGAATCCATAAACCCTGTTTTCGGCAGGATAGGTTCCAAATACCTTGGCGGAGAAACACTGCAGAAATACGCTTCAGCTTTTGGATTCAACAAACACATTGAATCGGACTTCCCCTTTAAGACAGGCAGTATCAAGATAACAAACCGCCCATATCAATGGGCTGAAGTGGGATGCGGATTTAATGAAACAACAAAAATATCACCGATGTTTGCCCTTGTTCTTTCCGGAACCATGTTAAATTCGGGTATGGAACCTGTACCGGGTATTGTTGATAAAGTTAAAAATTCACAAGGAAAAACAATTTACAGAAGAAAACAAAAAACCGGCCCACGGATTATCAATGCACAAACGGCAGAAACTGTGATGAGAATGATGAAAAAAACCATTACAACGGGAACTGCAAAAAAATCATTCCGCGGATTCAAAAGGGATCGTATTCTTTCAAAACTTACTTTGGGAGGGAAAACCGGCTCAATTTACAATAAAGGCCACAGTGTAAAGTACGACTGGTTCACAGGCTTTGCCAGGGCAAAAAAAAGCAAAGAACAGATCGCCCTTGCAGTTTTAGTGGGGCACAGGAAATATATTGGTACAAGGGCTGCAAGATATGGCAGAATGATTATTAAAAAATATTTTACACTTTATTTTGATTCAGAACAAAAAACCTTATAACGGCCATGACCCGACATCTTTTATCCCATTAGATAAAGAAAAGACAATGATGCATCATAAAAAAATTCTATCTGAAATAAAAAGAACACTTGAAAAAAAGCTTAAAAGAATTTTATCCTTAAACCTTGAATTTGGCAAATCCGTAAATAATGCAGAGGAAAATTCCCTTATTTTATTTCCTTTAATGCCATACAGATTATGCTGCGGAATCTCGGCTCTTGTTGCCTTTAAAGGCAGGAAAAACACAGGATCATCCTGCCTGTCCGATATGCAGGCCATTGACCATCTTGTTTCTGTTATTTCCCTTCATTGTCTTGAATACTGCATGGAAAACAAAATCTCTCTGCAGAAAAATTATCTTGGAGGAGAAGAAAAACTCTGCCTGCTTCTGGAAAAAGCGATGCTTATGAAAACCGAAGAGTCCTGTTTGGAATTGTTCTTTGATAAAGACAGCGAACAGATGCTTATAAATGATATCACCACAGCTGAGGCAGCCATAAAAAAAGAAAAAGATCATTTAAAGAAAGCAATGGCGGATCTTGGTGCAAAAGAGGTTGAAACATGTATCTGGCGGATTGATTCACTGGAGGATGCCGTATGGTGCATCAAAAGAGAGGTTCTTGAAAATATACGCAGGATAAATGGTCTTATTACAAGGCATGAACAAAAGGAAAATAAAGAAAAATACAAAACTTTCAAGAGGATAAATGCTGTTTTAAACAGCCTTGACCGTCTTGAAGTCAGGGGAAGGGATTCTGCAGGAATTTCACTTTTATTTGTGTTTACAAAAGAAAATTTTGAAAAGTTCAGAAGAGCCCTTATCGATTCGGGCCTGTCAACGGATCTCAAACAGAGAACAAACAGAACCGTACTGACCAATAACAGTATCACCATACATGACACTGTTAATGAAACAGGTGCAGGGGGAGAAAACAATCGAAATCACCTTGTAAGCATTACAATTGTATATAAATGCGCTGCTGAAATAGGGGCACTTGGAGATAATATATCTTTTTTAAGAAACCAGATACGAAACGACCAGATACTGCAGGTTTTAACGGAACAGGACTATGACTTCAGTTCAATATCAGCCCATACAAGATGGGCATCGGTTGGAGACATTACAGAGGCAAACTGCCATCCTGCAGATAATCAGCCCAATGACAAGCGGATCGAAAAAACCGGGATAATCCACGTAAGCCTTAACGGAGATATTGATAATTATTTTGATCTTAAAGAAAGATATGAAGAACGATACGGCAGAATAAATAATGAAATCACAACGGATACAAAGATCATTCCGCTCCAGATTGACCACTACCTGAAACAGGGGAATGAAATTGAAGAAGCCTTCAGACTTGCCTTAAATGATTTTAAAGGTTCCCATGCCATAAGCATGCATACTGACCTTGCACCGGGGAAAATCTTTCTTGCCCAGAAGGGAAGCGGCCAGGCTCTTTTTGTGGGACTTGGGGCAGATCATTACATCACCGCATCGGAACTCTACGGTATTGTTGAGGAAACACAGAATTTCATAAAACTTGACGGTGAAAAAAATGGACAGATAGTTATCTTAAACCAGATGTCAGATGGAGGACTTGAGGGAATCAGATCTTTTTCCTATGACGGAGCTGACGTTGAAATAACCGTTGATGATATAAAATCAAGTGAAATAACCTCAAGGGATATTGACCGCCAGAACTATCCCCACTATTTTTTAAAGGAAATATCAGAAGCCCCGGGATCAGTTGAGAAAACCCTGATCAACAAATGGAAAACATCCCCTGATACCGGTATGTATTCAATCACTCTGGACAAATCTGTTATCCCGGAATTCATTGAGCAGGAATTAAAAGAAAAGAAAATCAAAAGGATATGTTTTATCGGCCAGGGAACGGCAGGTGTTGCTGCAAGGGGATGCGCAGATATTCTTGGCTTCTACCTTGCCGAATCTGACATTGAGATACGTGCATTGAAATCATCTGAACTTTCAGGATTCTCCATAAACGAAGATGAAAAAGACACGGAATCCATGAAAGAAGACCTTGTTATTGCCATAAGTCAGTCCGGCACCACAACGGATACCAATAAAACCATTGATATGGCAAGGCAAAAAGGCGCCCGCACCCTTGCCATTGTGAACAGAAGGGATTCCGATCTTACATTCAAGACCCATGGGGTTTTATATACAAGCAGCGGCAGGGACATTGAAATGTCAGTTGCATCCACAAAGGCCTTTTATTCACAGATTGCCGCAGGAGCCGTTCTCGGGCTCTATATTGCATCCATCACAATGGCAAGACCCGCTGAATTCATTTTTGAAGAGATCAACGAACTTATAAGTCTGCCCGATAAAATGAGAGAAATCCTTGCCATGAAAGATCAGATAGGCGCTTCTGCACGCCGTCTTGCCGTATCCAAAAATTTCTGGGCAACCGTTGGAAGCGGAGCCAATAAAACAAGTGCCGATGAGATAAGGATAAAGCTTAGTGAGTTGTGCTATAAAACAATCTCTTCGGATTTTGTTGAAGATAAAAAACATATCGATCTTTCATCTGAACCCTTGATCATCATATGTGCTGCAGGAACAAGGGAAAGTGTTCTCGGTGATATTATAAAGGATACTGCAATATTTAATGCCCACAAGGCTGTGCCCGTTGTGATAACGGATCAGGGAGAAGAAAGATTTGACCCGTACAGCAGTGATATTTTCCGCATTCCCCGCACAAGGGAACATTTTGCCCCTGTTTTAAACACCCTTGTGGGCCATATATGGGGATATTACGCAGCCCTTGCCATCAACGAGGGCTCTGAATTCATGTACAATGCAAGAAATGAGATCCAGGATCTCATCGAAGAATTCAGATCCATGGGCCATGATATTTATGAAATCATTCTGGAAAAGAAATTCAGGGAGAAAATCGCCGGATTTTACAATGAATTTTCAAAAAGACGACGGGAAAGAAAATTTCCAGCAGCCATCATGGGCCTTGACAATGTTGCAAACATCACACTTATCCTGAAATATCTTTCAGGAAGACTTCCTGTTTCTGATTTTGAAATTGATTTCGGAAAAAAAGGAACCCCTGCAAATATGCTTGAGGCTTTTTTTAAAAACATGGCCGAAGCGGTAAACACAATGGCAAGACCCGTTGATGCCATAAAACACCAGGCAAAAACAGTCACAGTTGGTACAAGCAGAATCATAGAGCACTTTGAAGGTGTTTTGTTTAACGAACTTGCACTGCATGGAATACTGATCTCCCAGATTACAAATAAGAACGTTCTTGTTATAAAGAACCTCCAGGAAATAATCGCTGAAATCAAGGGCGGACTGTTATATAAAATATCCGGGCTTAACCTGCTTGGTGAACCTGTGGAAGAAACAAGAATTGATATAGTGAGGAAAACCGGTGCACTTGAATCGGCAACTTCAAGGGTGGAAACAGACCACAAGCTGAAAGGGACCAAAAATATCATTGTAAAGGAAGGAAACGTTTATATAGGCAGGGGACGGAAAGACGGCAAAAGCATACTTGTTATTCCGGTGCTTACACCCTCATCATCAGCGGCTCGGCCATATTCCTCTCAAGATTCATCACCGTCGTCAGCTTCCTTTTCCCAGGGCACATCATCTGCTAAAATGGCCGGAAACGCCATTCAATATATACTTTCCTTAAATGTTTCATTTAAAAAAATGGAGCAGGTCTCTTTGCTGAAAAGGATTAAAGCACTTGGCGGCAAATATACAAGGATAAAAGACACTGTACTTGAATCCGGCAGTATCCCATGGGATGACAAGCTTTTAAACCTTATAAAAATAGAGGACCTTTTTGGAGATTCCGCTGAGAAAATCGGCGATTATATTATCAATCACAAAACCGAACTGTGATACATCCGCAATCGGAAATCTGCAGCGCAGTCCAGCCCGGTCTCATGGCCGTTTATATGAAACTCGCTTCGATCCGGCCCCGTTTAATGACCGGTCTCATTTAACGAACAGATGAATAATAAAAATTAATCAATAATCAAACGGGTTTTTTTTAATGGATAAAACAGCTTTTATAACAAACCCCTATGAAAATCTTTATATATACTATTTTCAAGGTGTTCCCAAAAAAGATCAAACAATCTCTCAATGGAAAAATTTCATAGGAAACTGGGAAGAAGACGGATATTCTTTTCTCTTTTTCTCATCTCCCATAGATGACAGCTTTGTGGAAAATCTCATTAAGAAAAATCCTGATCTTAATTTTATTGACAAATATGAGATGACCTGTGAACAGTGGCACGGGGACAAAATAGAATCATACACAACAGGTGTTTTTTCCATATCTCCTCCATGGAAAATTCCCTTTATTAATAATCCTGATCTTAAACAGATTCTGCTTGATCCGGGTGTGGTGTTTGGAACGGGCAGACATCCAACAACTGAAGACTGTCTCGGATATATCGAACAGCTGTGTACAGAAGAGCACATTTCAAGGGTGATAGATATTGGAACGGGAACAGGGCTTTTATCCCTTGGTGCGGCCGCACTTGGATGTGAAAAAATTCTTGCCCTTGATTTTAACCTTCTTGCAGTTAAAACAGCATTAAATAATGTCAGGCTGAATAACTTTGAGGATAAAATTATTCCAATACAGGCAAGGGCAGAGGATTTTATTTCCATACCTGCAGATCTTGTTATAGCAAATATTCACTATGATATAATGAAGGATATTCTAAAGGACAAAAAATTTTTAGATAAAAAATATTTTATTCTGTCAGGTCTTCTTAAAAGTGAAACTGAAAAAATTTTCACAGAGCTTAAAAAAAAGCCCGTTGAAATTATTGACCACTCATGCCCCGACGGTGTCTGGAACACAATTTTCGGAACGAGGGTCGGACCAAGCAAGAAGGCTGTCAATTAAGGAGATAGCTTAATAAATACCTTCAAAACAGGCCTATATTAACGTTTTCGGACGTCAAAAGACTATTATAGGAATAAAAATGGCAAGAGCGAATAGACATTATGTTCCAGGACACATCTGGCACTTAACCCATCGTTGTCATAAAAGGGAATTTTTATTCAAATTCGCTAAAGATCGACTCCGATGGATGCAGTGGCTTTATCAAGCCAAGAAAAGATATCACCTTGTTGTCCTTGATTATATTGTAACATCCAACCACACACATCTATTGGTATACGATAATGGTAGAGCTGAAGTAATTCCAAAGTCTGTTCAATTAATAGCTGGAAGGATTGGACAAGAGTATAATATTAGAAAAAAGAGGAAAGGAGCTTTCTGGCAGGACCGTTATCATGCAACAGCTGTTGAAACAGGTGAGCACCTTTGGAAGTGCATTGCCTATATCGATTTGAACATGGTCAGGACAGGAGTTATAAGCCATCCATCCCAATGGCAATGGAGCGGCTATAATGAAATACAAAAACCTAGGCGAAAAAATGTATTGATTGATTATGAAAAGGTCAGAACATTAGCAGGTTTTGATACTTTTAATGCTTTTCAGACAGCCCACAGAGATTGGATTGATAGTACATTGAAAGCTGATAGTATGAGGAGAAAGGAAAGATGGACCGAAAGTTTGGCTGTTGGTGGTAACAAGTTTATAAATGATATTTTATCCCAAATGGGTTTCAGGGCAAACGGTCGTAAAATTATTGAAAAGGGGCAAACATTACAGATTCGCGAAGAAATACAATCCTATAATACTCTTTTCGAGAGTCAAAACGGCATTATAGCCCCTAAAAACACCATTCTTTGGCAACAATACACCTATGAATAAAGGAGATAGCTTGGTCCGACCCGAAAAATACAAACTGCTTGCAGGCCAGCGAATTATGGCGGGCTTTGACGGAACTGTATTGAACGAAGAGATTAAATATCTCATTGGAGAGCTGAAAGCTGGCGGCCTGATTCTTTTTGCAGCAAATATTGAAAATTTTGAGCAGGTTAAGCTGCTTTGTTCCTCAGCCCAGGAATATGCCCTCTCCCTTGGTCTTCCACCGCTTTTCATAGCCGTTGATCAGGAAGGGGGAATGGTTGCACGGCTGCGGCCTCCCGATTTTACACATTTTCCGGGAAATTCACATATAGACAATACCGAACAGGCCGTTGAATTTGCAGGTGTAACAGCAGAAGAACTTTCTTCGGTAAATATCAATATGAATCTTGCCCCTGTGATGGATTTTATTCCACAGGGTTTTGACAGTATAATGAAAGGCAGGGTTTTTAATGGGACTGTTAAAAAAGTTTCAGAGCTTGGTTCATGCGTAATCAAAGAGATGCAGAAAAGAAACATCATGGCCTGTGCCAAGCATTTTCCAGGTATAGGCCGCACAGAAATTGATTCTCATTTTGATCTTCCCATTATTGAATCGGAACCTGCATTTATGGAGAAAAATGATCTTGTTCCCTTTGCTGCTGCAAAAAAAGCGGATGTGGCTGCAATGATGCTTTCCCACATACTTTATCCCGGGTATGACAAAAAATGGCCTGCCAGCCTGTCTCCGAAAATAGCAAAGGAGCTGCTGCGGGAAAAAATCGGATTTCAGGGGCTTGTCATGACGGATGATCTTGACATGAAGGCAATAAAATATGACATAAAGTTATGCGTAAAGCAGATTCTTGAATCTGAAATTGACATTACACTTATCTGTCACTCAGGCCCTGATATTGAAGCGGCTTTTTCAGAAATTTACAGATTGATCATCCATAACGAACAATTGCGTGCAAAGGGCATTGAGTCTCTAAAAAGAATTTTCAGTCTTAAAAAGAAATACCTCTCTCATCTTTCCCCGCGTTTATAGGGTTCTCCAAGCATTGCAGGAGCGTTGAGCCTTTTGCTGTCTTTTAAACTTATTACAAGGAGAATCACAAGGGTTGCAACATAGGGCAGCATTGCAAGAAAATTTGGAGAAATGCCAAGGGGCTGGAGAAGATACTGCAGTACAAAAATTCCCCCGAAGAGAAATGAGACCCATATCGCCCGAACAGGATTCCAGAGTGAGAAGATGGTAAGTGCAATCACGATCCATCCCCTTCCTGCGGTCATGCCTTCAATCCATGAACTGCTGTAGGATGTTGAAAGATGGGCACCTGCCATGGCAGAAAAGGCGCCTCCCGCAATTACACTCATATATCTTATCAAAGAGACATTGACACCCTGGGTTTCCGTTGCCTGTGGATTCTCTCCCGTGGATCGGACCTGTATTCCAGGCCTTGTACGTTCAAGAAAGAACCAGGCTGCAAGTGCAAGGATCACCGACATATAAAAAAACGGGGTCTGGTTGAAAAGAACCTGGCCTGCCACGGGAATATCTGAAAGATAAGGGATGGCAAAGGAGTTTATTTTAATCGTTAAGGGCTTTCCAACATAGGGTTTTCCAAGCATTCCTGAAAAACCGAGTCCTATCATTGTAAGGGCAAGACCAGATACAACCTGATTGGCCTGGAGTGTAATTGAAGCAAAGGCATGAATCAGGGAGATCGCCATGCCTGCTGCAACGGCTGCGATAAATCCAAGCCATGGATGTCCCGTGGTATAGGTAACGATAAAGGCCACAACGGCTCCCACGGACATCACGCCCTCAACCCCGAGATTTAAAATGCCCGATCGCTCGCATATGATCTCACCCACAGTGCCGAGAAGCAGAGGGGTGCCTGCGATCATTGCCTGTTTTAAAACTGAAATAATTATGGCTTCCACTTATCTGTTCCTGATTACCGCTTTATTTTTTAAAAAGAAATCTCCCATAATAAGAAAAACAAGGAGAGTGCCGTTCACAATATCCACCGTTGCTGCGGGCAGGCCAAGGGATATCTGGATAGCATCTCCTCCAACCATTATGCCTGCAAAAAAAATTCCGGAAAAAATGGTATAAAGGGGGTTGAGTTTTGCAAGCCATGCAACAATAATCGCTGTAAATCCGTACCCCGATGATATGGCATCGGGATAACCGAGATAATGGTGAATGCCTGCAACCTCTCCAACTCCAGCAATCCCTGCGGCTCCTCCGCTCACTGCCATGACAATCAAAGATGTTTTAAAAAAATCGATCCCTGCATACCTGCCTGCATCGGGGTTTTCTCCAATCACCCTGACATTGTAACCAAACCTTGTTTTGTAAACAATAACGCATAAAACAACGGCCGATAAAAGAGCGATAATCAGGGTTGCATAGTGAATTCTTGAACCTGGAATAACCCCGAGAAGTGCGGAAGCAGGAAGATTGTCAGTACCTGGAAAGCCAAATCTTGCCTTACCTTTCCAGGGTCCCACAATCAGCATTGTGATAAATTCCGCGCATATGTAGTTCAGCATAAGGGTTGATATGACTTCGTTTATGGAAAATTTAACCTTTAAAACTGCCGGTATCAAACCGCACAGAGCGCCGCCCACAAATCCTGCTGTGAACATCAGGGGAATGATGATGTATGACGGCAGTACAGAACCCCATGCAAGGCCTGTCCAGGTTCCAAAAGCTGCTCCAAGAAGAAGCTGGCCTTCAGCTCCGATGTTCCAGAATTTTGCACGGAAGGCAAGGGCAAGACCCGAACCGATGAGAATTAACGGTATCGCCTTTGTAATGGTCTCCTTGATTCCGTAAATTGAGCCGAATGAACCGGAAAATATTTTTCCAATGGCAAAAAAAGGATTTGCACCGCAGAAAAGAAAAATAATGCTCACCGCAACAAGTCCTGCGGCAAGGGCAGAAACATTGGTCATGAACGATCTCAAGGGCGTAATGGTTTTTCTGCCTGTTATTCTGATTTTAAACATATTTATAATCCTGAAATTTATGCCCTTAAATATTATAAATGGCCATGAGGTAGATCCGGGTAAATCCAGATATGCCCCATTGGCGTTATAAAAATTTCATATCTTTCAATATTTTTCATGCGGCACACTCAAGTTTCAGTGAACCTGCCATCATTAACCCTATTTCCGACAGCCTTTTGTCATTGGAATCCAAAATTCCCATGAATTCACCCCGGTACATTATTGCAATCCTGTCGCAAAGTTCAAAAATTTCCTCAAGATCCTCTGAAAAAAGCAGTACAGCTCCGCCTTTGCTCCTCCTGTCAAGCAACTGCTGTCTTAAATATTCAGTCGCTCCGATATCAAGGCCGTAGGTGGGATGGGAAGCCACAAGCAGGGGAGGCTGATCACTGATCTCCCTGCCGAGGATGAGTTTCTGAATATTACCGCCGGACAGATTTTTTGTCGGGGTGTTAATTGAAGGAGCAGAAACCCTGTAGGTTTCCATAAGCACTTCTGCATGGTTTTTAATCTCGCAATAGTCAAGAAAACAACGGTGTGAATATTTTTTCAGGTGCTGCTGTTTAAGTATTGCATTGTCGTAGAGGAAAAGACCGGGAGCAATGCCGAATTTTATCCTTTCCTCGGGCACATGGGAAATCCCCGCATCATGTATGCGCCTTGGGGAGTTGTTTGTTATTTCACAGCCCTTGACAAAAATATGGCCCGAATTGACATGCCTTATTCCTGTTATGGCTTCAGCAAGCTCCCTTTGACCATTGCCAGAAACCCCTGCCACACCGAATATTTCGTTTTCAAAAATATCAAAGGATACGTCATGAACTGCAGGACGTGTGCCTGTGTCACCGGGAATTTCAACGTGTTCCACTTTCAACACCTGCCCGCCTTTTGGAACAGCCTGTTTTGTCATGTTAAAAATCACATCCCGTCCAATCATCATTTTCGCAAGGGCTCTTTTGTCTGTTTCTTTTGTTACAGCGCTTCCCACAACCTTTCCCTTCTGCAGCACCACCACCCGGTCGCAGATTTCCATGATTTCATCAAGTTTGTGGCTGATAATAATCACCATGTGACCAAGTTTTACCATCTCTTTTAAAATCAGGAATAATTCTTTGATTTCAACGGGGGTGAGAACCGAGGTGGGTTCATCAAGAATAAGAAGATCCGCACCGTTTAAAAGAGCTTTGATAATTTCCACCCTCTGCTGCTCACCTGCAGAAAGCTGCCATATTTTTTTTTCAGGCTCAATGTCAAAGTTGAATTTATTTGAAAATTCAATTATTTTTTGTCTGATCTTTATTTTTGGGAAAAAAAACGGTGTATCTTTATATCCAAGGGCTATATTTTCTATAACAGAATGATTCTGTATAAGCATAAAATGCTGATGAACCATTCCGATTCCACATTGTATGGATTCAAGGGGAGAGTTTATTTGTGCAGTTCTGCCGTTAACTATGATCTCTCCTTCATCGGGTTGGTACAGTCCGTAAAGGATATTCATTAAAGTGGTTTTACCGGCACCGTTTTCTCCGAGCAGTCCGAGGATTTCACCGGATTTGATATCAAGATCTATATCCTGGTTGGCAGGAAACCCCTGGAACGATTTTGAGATGCCCTTTATCTCAAGCTTTTGAAGTTTATGCATATATATCCCGGGCCATTTTTTTTATGTTTGTTGTGAGACGGATCCGGGTAAATCCAGATCCGTCTTAACGCGGTTATTGCGGTTATTCCGGAATAGATCCTTTTACATTATCCACATAATACATGATATTGAGCAGCTCTTTCCGTGAAGCCTTATGCCCTTTTTTGATTCTCAATTTTCCTTTGTTGTCTTTAATGGGACCGTCATAGGGATCAAAAAGCTTAGTGCCTTTCTGCATTTCTGCATAACGTTTAAGTACAAGATCATAAACAGATATTTTTCCAAAATCATGGGTGGTCACTTTCACGGCTTTAAGATCATCAATGAATTTCGGGTTGATGATCTGTCCAGGACTTGCACCGAGAAGGGCTGCATGCTGTGCGGCAAGCCACCAGATGTCCTTATCCTTCTTTCCCCATGTGCCATTGTGGATGTCCTTGAGAATTTTTACATACATTCCACCCCAGTTCATCAGCTGGCCAGATACAACGGAATCAACACCATACTGCTGCATGGGACTGTAATGACTGAATGTGTAGATCTGTTTGCCTTTTTTACAATGTTCCTCTCCAACTTCAATAACAGAGGGTGTGTCTTCTGTAAATGCCAGTGCATCACAACCTTCGGCAATCAGGGATTCAGCTGCTTCCTTTGCCTTGTCAGGACCATACCATGCATATGTCCATCTCACATCAACTGTGGCTTTTGGATTCACTGCTTTTATACCAAGGGCATAGGCATTTATGTGGCGGACAAGTTCCGGAATGGGATAGGCAGCAACATATCCCGCCTTGTCAGTCTTTGTAAGGGCGCCTGCCATGAGACCGTTAAGATAGTACATCTGATAAAGATCTCCGAAGTATGTGCCGACATTCTTTGACCTTTTAAATCCTGAGCAGTGCATGAAAATTGTATTGGGGTATTTTTTCCCAGCAGCAATTGTTGCGTCCATATAACCAAAACTTGTTGTAAAAATAACATCACATTTTTCCTGCTGAACAAGGCGGTCGATAATTCTCGGGGCATCAGCTTCGGTAACCGATTCAATATAGACAGTGTCAAGCCATGGAAGCTGTTTTGCAGCAAATTTTCTTCCCTCATCATGGGCATGGGACCACCCGTAATCACCCACGGGTCCGACGTAAATGAATCCGGCTTTAAGTCTTTTCTCTTTGGCAAAGGCCATACCTGAAACAAGTGTTAAACAAAAGCACAATACCAGCAATCTTTTGATAAATTTCATTTCTTACACTCCTTATTTATAATTAATTAATAATGAAGACACCTACATACGATATTACGGGTAGTACAGTCAACGATTAATGACCTGTGCCGTACAATAAAAATATAGGATTTGTTCATCTGATTTTTATTTTTTATCTAAAAATCAATGAAATTGTGCTTATTTGGCATTTTTCAGTATACCTTCATTATTCAGGATAATGGTAAAGGGACAGTCCTTCTATCCTGTGGAGCGGACTGCAGTAGCTATTCTGCCATGGACAGATGAGATCCTTGTAAAACGCCACTTTCGCCCGATTTTTACGTAATGCTTAAATTTTAACCCTCAAAATACTCAATGTATTCCTGAGGTTAATTTTTTCCCCCTTGCGGTTATATGGCAAACTTAATTAATAGATCTCCTGTTTCAACGGCCTGGCCGGTTTTAACCATGACATCCGCTACTTTGCCATCACAGGGCGAGGCTACACCTGTCTCCATTTTCATTGATTCAAGGACAAGCAACTTCTGTCCACGATAAACTTTGTCTCCTTTTTTTGTCAGTATATCCACCACCATACCAGGCATCGGGCATTCTAACTCATTGTTCGGTTTATATCTGACCGGATTAGGCATATACTTAAGCAAATCCCATTCCTGAAGGCTGTAAATCTCAATGGTTCTAGCCATTCCGCAAAAGGTGGCCCAAATGAAACTCCCCTGATTCTGCAGGCGGAAACGGTGATATCTGCCGTTAATCAATAATTTTATTCTTCTCCGATAGAATTCAAATTCCGGTGTCTCTACTTCATATTGCTTTCCTGCAACAGTTATTGTCCAGAGATTGGCATTATCACCCCTATCAAGGCTTACAGGCAGGATTTCAGATCCGGTTTTTACCATATAATCAATTTGACGGATCTGTTTTTTCTTTCCACCTATGTTTGAGACCATAGGTTTAAGAGATTCGATTTCAAGATTCCGCCTGTTATGATGAATAAGAGCTGCAGCGAGAATCATATAATGAAACTGATATGAAGAAGGATCAGCATGATTTAACAGCGATTCCATATTATCGGAAATAAAATCCGTTGACAGTTCACCACTGATAAATAAGGGATGATTCAGAATAGAATTGGCAAAGTCTATGTTTGTTAAAAATCCTTCAATATGATAGCCATTTAAAGCGTCCACAAGTGTTTGTCTTGCATCCTCTCTGTTTTCTCCCCAGGCAATCACTTTAGCCATCAAAGAATCATAGTAGATACTGATCCGGCTTCCGGCTTTAAACCCACTGTCAACTCTGACATTTTTCCCACGGGGCTCTGCGTAACGGGTAACTATTCCTGTGGAGGGAATAAAAGCATGGCTGGAATCTTCAGCACAGATCCTTGCCTCCATTGACCACCCGTTGAGTGACACCTGATCCTGGGTGATATCTAAATGCATGCCCGCGGAAATTTGTAATTGAAGCTCAACAAGATCAAGACCTGTTATCATTTCCGTAACCGGATGTTCAACCTGCAGGCGTGTATTCATCTCAAGAAAATAAAATTTTCCATCCTGATCCAGCATAAATTCCACGGTGCCTGCATTTGTATATCCTGCCTGTAAGGCAAGATCACAGGCTGCCTTGCCCATCTGTTTTCTAAGCGAGGAGCCCACTGCCATGGATGGAGCTTCCTCAATGATCTTCTGATATCTTCGCTGGATGGAACATTCTCTTTCTCCGAGGTAAATGACATTTCCAAAGTTGTCGGCCATTATCTGTATCTCAATGTGTCTTGGACCTGGTATATAGCGCTCTATTAAAATCGTATCGTCTCCAAACGCCTTTAGAGCTTCCTGCCTGGACTGGGCAAGCGCAGACGGTAATTCATCGGAACAGTCCACAATGTGCATCCCTTTGCCACCGCCTCCTGCAGCAGGTTTCAATATCACTGGATACCCGATTTTTTCTGCTTTAGCCAAAGCTTCGTTTTCACTGATGATTGGGTCTAAATATCCAGGAACCGTTGGCATTCCGGCTTTTTCAGCAATTTTTTTTGAAGCTATTTTATCTCCAAGCAGAGAAATTGCAGATGGTGAAGGTCCAATAAATACAAGCCCGGCATCCATAACCGCCCGTGCGAATTGTTCACTTTCAGACAGAAAACCATATCCTGGATGAATAGCATCACAATCATTATCCTTAGCTGCCTTGATTATTTTTTCATGGGACAGATAGGATTTGCCTGAAAGCGGGTTCCCAAGACAGACAGTTTCATCGGCAATTATAGTATGACAGGTAAACAAATCAGCGTTTGAATAGACTGCCAGGGTAGAAATCCCCATACGCTTGCAGGTTTTTATTATGCGAACTGCGATTTCTCCGCGATTGGCTATAAGAATTTTTTTAAACATCTTTCTCCTCATAATGGTATATTACCGTGTTTGCGATCAGATTCCGGTACTGTTTTGCCTTCCAGAAACTGAAGAGATCTTATTAATTTGGAACGTGTATTTCTTGGGAATATGACATCATCTATATATCCGCGCTGAGCTGAAAGAATAGGATTCACAAAGGTAGTGCGATAATGGTTCATTTTTTCCTTTAACAAGGTTTCCGGATCATCAGCCTCTTGAATAGTTTTTCTGTAAATTATTTCCGAAGCGCCTCTGGCACCCATTACTGCTATTTCTGCCGTGGGCCAGGCATAGTTTATGTCACAGTGAATATGTTTGGAGTTCATAACAAGATAAGCACCGCCATATGCCTTGCGCACGATGATGGAGATGCGTGGTACCGTAGCCTCAGTAAAGGCAAATAGAAGTTTTGCGCCGTGACGGATGATGCCTCCGTATTCCTGATCAGGTCCCGGCATGAACCCCGGCACATCCACAAGGCAGATCAATGGAATATTAAAAGAGTCGCAGAACCGGACAAACCGGGCGGCTTTTGCTGAAGCATCGCTGTCTAACACCCCGGCAAGCACCGCAGGCTGGTTAGCCACAAGTCCGATTGTCTGTCCCCCAAGCCTGCCAAAGCCGCAGATTATGTTACGTGCAAACCTAGCGTGCACTTCCATGAACTCCGCACCGTCGAGAATGCTGTAGATCAATATATTCATGTCATAGGTCTGGCTGGGATCGGGAGGTACAAGATGATCCAGAGCAGGATCAGTCCGTTCCACAGGATCACGTAAGTCCAAAAGAGGTGCATTCTGCCTGTTGTTTGAGGGCAGATAGTTAATTAATTTTCTTACTTCCCGTAAACAGAGAATATCATTTTGACTGGTGAAATGGGCAACTCCGCTTTTTTCGGCATGTATTGCCGCTCCGCCGAGATTTTTTGAAGATATTTCCTGATGGGTGACTGTGCGTACTACATTGGGACCTGTAACAAACATATATGAAGATTCTTCGGTCATAAAAATAAAATCTGTTATGGATGGGCTGTAAACAGCGCCACCTGCGCAGGGTCCCATGACACAGGAAATCTGGGGAATTACCCCGCTTGCCCTGACATTTCTGTGAAAAATTTCGCCATAAGCTGCAAGGGCATCCACACCTTCATGGATACGGGCTCCTCCGGAATCATTTAAACCGATAATTGGAGAGCCGACCTTGACAGCCATGTCCATTACCTTGCATATTTTCTGGGCATGAGCCTCTCCAAGAGAACCACCGGCAACGGTAAAATCCTGACTGAATACAAAAACTTCACGTCCGTCAATTGTACCGTTCCCGGTTATTACACCGTCCCCTGCATAACTGTTCTTCTGACTAAGGGAGCCCCCCCGGCTTTTTTTCAACATGTCAAATTCCTCAAAAGAACCTTTATCCAATAAAAGCAGGACTCGTTCCCTTGCAGTCAGTTTGCCGTGTTGATGCTGGATTTGAACACGAGCATTCCCGCCCCCTTTCTGAGCTTCTTCCCGCATAGCCTCAAGGCTGGTCATGGTGTTATTTATTAACAGATTCATTATTTTTTCTCCTTTTGTATAAGCTCTTTTGTGTTGATACTTGAATGCCTTTGCCAGTACTGGTCACATCATACAGCCCAAATAGAAAAATGTTAAGTTCTTAGGATCGGAGATGAAATAAGTTGAACAAAAATAGCGCAGAATTCCGGCCCATATACAAGGCGCATTGAAGGTTGCATACTCAACGTATTCAGCCTTTGATGCAACGAAGTAGATGGGCCGGAAGACAAGCAATTTCGTTCAACTTATAAAA
>WGCX01000228.1 GCA_015493575.1 Desulfobacteraceae bacterium
TATTATAACCCATCAGAATGGCAAGAACAATACCTGCTGAAAGACGTCCTGCATAGGGGATCAACTCTCCTGCCCGGCCCATGCTTATACTTGCCTGTATTCCGGACAAATAGTAAACAAGGTTAAGGGTAAACCCCATTAAAATTGAACATATTGTAATCATGAAAAGGTAAATTACAAGGGCCCGCGTATTGAATAATGATTTTACTATCATAATGGTTGCAGCATTTGTTGCAGGCCCTGCAAGCAGAAAAACCAGAGCAGCTCCTGGATTCAGGCCTTTAAGTATCAATGCCGCAGAAATGGGCGTGGATGAAGTTGCGCACACATACATGGGTACTCCTGCTGCAAGCATCAAAATCATGGATGCAAACTGATGGTTATTTGACCAGACGCTGAGGTCATGGGGAAAGAAAGAAGTGATCAGCCCGGCTATAAACAATCCTGTGATGAACGGTTTTTCAATATCCGATAATAATTCTCCATAGGAATATTTAAAAACTTCAACGATCTTTTTTTGTTTGCTTTGATTTTCTTTCTGTGCAACTGCACAATCGGTTGAAGAACAGCCACAGCCTATAGCTTCCTGTGCATGGGGAAACTCTGCATTTACCCTGTCTTCAATACCGAAAAAATTCTGGATAATCCCCGTTGCAATGGCTGTAATAAACCCTGCAACAGGGCGTATGACAGTCATTACAGGGTCAAGAATAGCCCATGAAACAGCAATTGAATCAACACCTGATTCAGGGGTCGCAATCATAAATGCAAGGGCAGCTCCACTGTTTGCTCCCTGTTTTTTTAATCCTGCTGCAACCGGAACTACACCGCAGGAACACAGAGGAATGGGAATGCCGAACAAAGCTGAAAGTATAACCGGTTTTATTCTACCTGTACCAAGGTATTTTTTGATTTTATCTGCTTTGAAAAAAACATATATGATGCCGGCTATGAGAAAACCGAACAGCATGTAAGCTGCAACGTCAAGATAAATATCCCATGATGAAATTAATACTTTATATACGATATTCATTTTTTTTCCTTTAATGATTTACATGTTCAAGGCTCATGGAAATAAGCGCTGTAACATGGTCGTCGTCAATTGTATAAAAGACACTTTTACCTTTGCGCCGGTTTTTAACAATTTTTAATGTCCTGAGAATCCGAAGCTGGTGGGAAATAGCAGAATCTGTCTGGCCGCATACAGCTGCAATGTCGCAGACGCAAAGTTCGCAGTCCAGCAGAGCAAGAACAATTTTGAGCCTGGAAGGGTCACTGAGCACCTTGAATATATCCGCCATCCGGGCTATTACCTCATAATCCGGCATTGATTCAAGTGTGCGGTTCACTTTTTTCTTATCAATACATTTTATTAGACATATATCATTCATATAACACCTCTTCAATTGAACATATGTTCATATGTTAAACATGTTAATGAATGATGTCAACTTAAAAATTTATAATTTTTTGGGATCGGAAAATTATTCCTGGTAAGCTGTTGCCGTTATTCCACACCATTTGAAAATCAGGTAATAAAAACACTATTTCTACACGGGTGCTGAAGAAACAGCCGGTTTTTTTAAAGGCAGAAGAACGGTAAATGTAGTTCCTTTGTTTACTTCACTTTTAACGTCAATATATCCTCCAATGGAATCGATAATGCCCTTTACAATGGGAAGCCCTAATCCAGTGCCCGTGATAAAGCGGGTTTTATCGTTTTTTACCCTGTAGAATCTTTTAAATATTTTGTCCATGTGTTTTGACTCAATGCCAAAACCGTTGTCAGCCACCTTTACCCGTATGTTATTTCCTGCCATATCTGCAGAAACTTTTATTTCTCCGCCTTCCTGTGTGTAGTTGATTGCATTGGTTATAAGATTGCCGAAAACACTTTCCATGGTCGTAAGATCAGCCTCCATTGCGGGCAGGGGGGAGTCGGGAATTGTAAGGGAAATCGTCTGTTTTTTTGTT
This sequence comes from Desulfobacteraceae bacterium, assembly GCA_015493575.1. GTDB lineage: Bacteria > Desulfobacterota > Desulfobacteria > Desulfobacterales > Desulfobacteraceae > WGCX01. The sequence goes on from WGCX01000228.1 coordinate 1,975, forward strand.
TCGGCCCTTGTTCTTAAAAAATCCACAATATTTTTTAGAAGATCGTCAATCTGAATCGGTACAAGTTCTTTTACTGACATTTCCGCTTCAATGCGGGACAGATCCAATAGATCGCCCACTGTGGAAATTAATCCAAGGGTTTTTTCCTTTGCCCTTGCAAGCATATACTGATCATCTTCGGCCATTTCATTGCTCATGCTCTTTACCACCATTGCAAGCTGTTCATGTATGGTTGAAAGGGGAGATCTCAACTCGTGGGATACTTTTGCCATGAATTCCGATTTAAGGTTGTCAAGGGCTTTTATGGTTGAAATATCCACGATATTCATAACCGTGCCAAGGCATTCATGTCTTTCGCCAAGTATGGGCCTGCATTTGGTGAGAAAGAATTTTTCATTATTAATATTTAATTCATGGGAAGGTATATCGTTATAATCGATGTATTTTCCCCTGGAAATATCCATGACAAGATTGATGAGATCTTTATCTTCAATATATTGATCAATGGATTTGCCGATTCCAATGGCAGAATCAATATCAAGCTGCTGATAGAAAGTCGGATTTATCAGGACAACTATCCCTTTGGTATCGGTTACAAGAACTCCGTTTGGAAGGGAATTTATTATAGTTGAAATTCTGCTTTTTTCCGTATGGAGATCGGCAAGTGTTCTTTTCTGCTTTTCAGCAAGCCTGTCCGCTTTCTGCTTAAGCTTTATAGAGTCCCTTGCACGACTTACAATAATACGCAGCTGATCAGGCTCATATGGTTTGGGTATAAAATCGTATGCACCTATTTTCATGGCTTCGATGGCAGTTTCAATGGTTGCATAACCGGTAATAACAATGACAATTATGCCCCTTTCCATGGCCATGATGCTTTTCAGAACCTCCATACCGGGCATACCGGGCATTTTCATATCAAGAAGAACAATACCAACGGGCTCTTTTTCAATGATTTCAAGGCCTGCATCGCCTGTGGGCGCAAGAAAAACAGTGAAATCCATCCTGGAAAGTATCCGTTTTGCACCTTCTCTCAAATTCTGCTCATCATCAATGACAATAATTTTTTCCGGGTCAAGAATATCCATTGTTTTTTATCTCCTCGGTGTAAATGTGATCCTAAATATGTTCTTTTATGGCTTTTATAAATTCATCGGGGCCGACATCAATCTTTGTCCACAGTAAAAGAATCTGCCTTGCAGAATGGGCAAGAGGGGTAAACCCGTTTATAAACCGGATCCCCTTTTTTTCAGCCATATTTCGCCAGAAATTATTTTTGCGGCCATAGTTGAAATCCACGACAAGTTCACAGTCTTTTAAATCAAGTTTACCGATGATCTGGGCAAATTCCGGTGATTCCTCTTCACTTGAAACCGATGTGGTGTTGACAACAATATTTGCAGAAAACGGTTTGTCATTAAATGTCGATATCTCCTTTGCTTTATCCCCGCTTTTTTCGGTAATTCTGCTTATGTGTTCTTTTGTTCGGCCTGCAATGGTAACAGAACCTGCACTCAACCAGTTTAAAATAAATACAACGGCCCTTGCAACACCTCCCGTGCCAAACACAAGGGCGGTTTTATCGGCAACATCAAACCCTGCTTCCTCAAGTGTATGCATAAAACCTATTGCGTTTGTATTGTAGCCTTTTAATTGATCACCATGACGGATAATGGTATTTACCGCCCCGACAATTTTTGCTCCTTCCGACAGGATATTCATATAGGGCAGCACCGATTCCTTGTAGGGAACTGTGACATTTGCACCATCGATATTTAATGTTTTCAAGGACTGCATGGCAGGACCGATGTCACCGGGCATCACTTTAAAGGGGACATAAATGCTGTCTATACCGATGCGCTTGAAAACATGGGTAAAAATAGCAGGCGATTTTGACCTGAACACCCTTTCATCACTTAGTATGCAGAATACTTTCATATTTTATACTTTCAAGTAAGGTTGATAGAAATTATAGTTAAAAAAACAGTAAGAGTTGCAGTGCAAAAAACAAATGCTGTAATGGTACTATTGTAAGTGCAATGGATAAAAACAGCCAAAGAAATAAAAACCCGGAACCATTTCATATAGAACGGTTCCGGGTTTCTAAGAAAAATTTATGAAACGAGACTTTTTACACTTTGTGTGATTTCATCTGCAGAAGCTGGTTTTGGAAGATAATCATCAGCTTCCATGCTCATCCCGTCTGCGTGTGAGTAACGGGTTGATCCAACATGATCTGCCACAGCTGTGAGCATTACAATGGGTATATCACTGTATTTTTCGTCATGTTTAAGCTCAGCACATACTTCATAACCGTCTTTCTCAGGCATCATGACATCTAAGACAATTGCATCGGGAGGATTAGCTTTAACTTTTGCTATTGCCTCCACTCCATCGTATGCAACTTCTACATCAAAACCCTCTTTTTTGAGATTTGTCTGTACAATTGAAGCAAAATCAGGCTCATCATCAACAACAAGTATTCTTTTTTTGTCACTCATATCATCTCCTCCATTTTAAAAACGTTAAATATTAGTTTACTGTTTTTGTAAAATTAAATCTACTATTGTTTTAAAGGCAGCTCAATGGTAAAAACAGCACCGCCTTTATCTTGATTATTTGCTGTAATACTGCCGCCATGGTCTTCAATAATCCCATAGGCCATACTGAGGCCGAGTCCTGTTCCTTTTCCCTGTTCCTTTGTTGTAAAAAAAGGTTCAAAAATATTTGGAAGGGTTTTTTCAGGAATTCCAGGACCTGAATCGGATATCTTAACAAGTGCTTTTTTATGTTCCTTTTCCAGACGGGTAGCGATTTCAAGCCTTCCTTTTCCTTCCATGGCATCTGCAGCATTAAGGATTATATTCATGAAAACATGGTTTAACTGCTGAACATCTGCAGGTATGTCAGGAAGTTTTTCCTCATAATCCTCAATGATTTCAATATTATGGAAAAGAGCCTGATTGCGGAGCAGAAACAGGGTCCTTGCAATAATTTTATTTAGGTTGTGGGGCTTTACCCCCCTTTTTGTCTGTCTTGCAAATTCAAGAAGCTCTTTTACAATGGAAGTGCATCTTTCCGCGTCACTTTTAATTCTTAAAAGATCTTTTTTTGCATCTTCATTAAGTTCATAGTCTTCAAGCATGAGCTGCGAAAATAAAGTTATGCTGCCAAGGGGATTATTAAGCTGATGTGCAACGCCTGCTGCAAGTTTTCCAAGTGAGGACATTTTTTCCGACTGCAGAAGCTGGGTCTGGGTTTTTTCCAGTTCAGCTTCCATGCGCATTGTTTCCTTAAGATCATGAAAAACACCAATTGTTGCTATTTCACGATCATTTTCATAAACAGTGGATGCATTAAGAAGTATTGGCGTTGTTGTTCCATCCTTTCGTACAACAGTCTGCCTGTATGATTTTATTATCCCCTTTTTCCCGTATTCATCGGATCTCATTTTTTTCATTATAACACGGGCATCATCATCAGGGTAGATGTCTCTTATGTTAAGACTGCCCAGGGCTTCTTTCCTTGAGTAACCGGATATTTCCGTGGCGGTCTCGTTAAATATGATAATCTGGCCAGTCATGTCGGCAGCTATCACGCCGTCAACTGCGCTGTTGAGAAGATTTCGCAGAAATGCATTTGACGCACAGCGTTTTTCATCAAAATTATCAAGGGAAGGCAGAAAAAAATCAAGAACAACAATTGCATTTTTCTCTCCATTGGGTCCCTTTATGGGATATGCATATAAGCACGAAGAATCACCTGAATCCTCATCAATATGTATAAGATTCATTGATGGTCTGTTTGTCTGCTTCACCCTGGCAACGGGACAGTTAAAACATGGATTTTTGCGGTTAAACATTGCAAGATGGCAGGTTTTCCCTTTCAGTTCGCTGTCTTCCATGGATGTATGATCAGGTTTTATTCTTGACGCAAGAATTCTATAGTCATCTGATATAACAACTATCTGCCGTTTAAATGTTTCAATGGCTTTAATAAGATATTTGTCACTTTTACTATTTATTTCATTCATGCGGAATCCCTTTGAAAACAGCTGTATATAGTTGATCGTAGGGCTTGATACTTCACTTATTTACTTATTTTAATCCATAATAGAATAACTGTGGTGTGTCAAGGTAAATTCAGAATTTATCTTAAAAAACTGTTGGATGCCATAGGGTTTTTACTGCAATGCAGACATAGTTGATAAAGAGGTATCAGGTAACTTTCCTTAAAGAGATTTTATCCAGTCCATTTATCACTCCTTGCGCGGAATTTTGCACAGGATGAAGATGCGCCCACTGAGCAGTATGAGCATTTCATGGGGCATCCCCTTGCCGTTACTGTGATGGTGCATCCTCTGTTTTTTCGTCTGTAAAATTTTTTGTTGACAAGATCCATGTCAGGCAGGGGATAATCATTAAAGTCTTCAATCCAGGCAGGTTCATTAATGTATAAGGTTTTGTCTTCCCGTTTCAATACAATACCCGGAATGTTTTCAAGCTCAGTTTTATTTTTAATGGCACGGGCAAGATACGGCATTGATATTTCACCTCCACCCCGTAGCAGATAATCAACATATTTTGATTCCATAATATTTTTCAAGGTGTGAAAATTCCCGCGGAGGGTCAATTATTTTTGATTTGTTAACTGCAAGACTGTCAATGATTTCCACTGAAAAGCCTTTTTTTTCAAGGGTTGCCGCAATACAGGCAAGTCCATATGGAATGCTTCTTTTAAATGTGAAATAATAATCTTCAATGGGAGGTTGAATCAGAACAATATCAGGCATTTTTTTATCTTCAAGCCAGGTAAATAATTAAGCCAGGTAAATAATTTTAAAATTTCATTAAATAAGGATATGCATAAAATTTAGTGCAGCTAAAAGCATAACTGGAATTAGATCGGTCCATCTAATTCCTTTAGTGCCTTACTCCTCAATTCCTGTCAAAAAAAACAAGAAATTTGGGGGAGGTAAATGGGTTGCGGGCATCGCCCGCTTTGGTACCTGTAATCCTTTATTTATAATCATTTCAAAGTTTTTCACTCCTTTTTGTTTTTGTCTATTTTTGCCTTGTTTGAAAAATAGTGGTAGCAAAATGGTAGCAATTTTAAGGTGGATCATAGACCGTCATACCTTTATTGTTAAGCGTTATCTTTCTGAGAGCAATCCGGCCAATGTGTTTATCAGTTTCATCAAGAAATTTTTCAATCCTTTGCCTTGCAGCATATTCAAGGCTTAAAAGTACTGAAATTATATCTGGGTCTTTACCATCCCGGCGTGCAGTCTTCTCATCGTACTGCAAAATATAATTTTTAATTGGGCAAAGAGCTTTATCAACAACGTCTCTTAAAAATTCATGATAACAATCAAGCTCCTTTTCATTAGACGGAAAAAAATCATTTTTGGGCAAGTCAGTATCCTCAAGCCCTTTTACAAAAACATGTGATGTGATTGACTTCTCATCTAAACTCGGTTTGAATTGCATGTGATATCTCCTCAAATAAAATGGGACAGAAGGTGATCGAAAGCCAATAAAAGCTTTTTCAGCTGATTCCAGTCCTGACACCATGCCCCAATATGTATTTGATTTTTCCATGCAAATAAAAATACCAGATAACGGCCTAATCCCCGTTTATTATTTTCGATACTTCATCCACATAACTGCCATGAGGCGGATCTGGATGGTGTTCCAGCGCCTCACAACGAATATAGAAAGAGTATTTGTTACTTTGTCAGGACGTACTGAGAAACAATTATCAGCAAAAATCAGTCGTCATTTGAAATTACTCAGAGTTCATGGAATTATCCGTAAACTGCCAAGACAAAATAGATACCAGGTGACAATTAAGGGGATGAAATTGGCAAAGGCTTTAAACGCATTATTAGCAGCATCTACTGAGAATTTACTGAAAATGGCTGCATAATTTTCTTGTTTTTTTAACAGGAATTGAGGAGTAAGGCACTAAATAAAAATGTTATTTTTGGTTTGCCAAATTCCTGCTGATGAACTATATCTGCACGATATCTGACTAATGCTTTATTTGTTTTTTATACACAGACGAATCATTAGTCCCAGCTGAATTTGCAATAAAGCCCATGATACGGAGGATGAAAAAGGTGGAAAAAAGATCGGCAGATAAGTTATTCAAAAAGGCATGAACACTCCTTGAAAAGTATTGATATTATCTGGATATGCAGAGAACCGCCTGATGTTACAGAGACTATATTTTCTCATAAGTTTTGCAGGGAAACAAGCAGAGAACTTTGCAGGGAAAAACTGAATCTGTCTGCCTGTGTATAACGAGACAGACAGCTCATGCCAGAGTGCTGGGTTGCCGGCAGTTTATCTGAACCTGTCAACATATTTTGAAGTGGCTGATATGATGACAAAACAAAATAAAATTAAACTGGCAACTCTTTCTGATTCTGATACCTCATGTGTACTGTTGACCAGGGAAGTTTTAAAATCAATGGATATTAAATCTTTGACTCACAGGCAGGACAGGATTGAAAATCCTCTTGCCCTGATTTGTTCTGCATGTGAAAAAGGTCAGAGTGTTGTTGATCATGGGGCATTAATACACTCTTTTGGAAATTATTACAGTGGTAAACGTGAAGATCTGGCAAAGCTTGTTCCTGAATCCGCAAAATTCATACTTGATGTAGGGTGCGCCAATGGTGGATTTGGAGAGGTCATGCGTAAAAAGGCAGTTGGATTTCATCTTACAGGTGTGGATATGAATCCTGTCATGGCGGAGCATGCTGCATTGCATTATGATACAATATTTTGTGAGAAAATTGAAAATGTGGATTTTGATATGCTTTTTGATCACATAAACTGCGGTGATATTATAGAGCATTTGTATAACCCCTGGAAAATGCTTGAATTGTTTCATTCACTTCTTAAAAAAGGCGGTACTTTTGTAACAAGCCTTCCCAATGCAGGCCACTGGACCATTGTAAGGGATCTTGCAAACGGTGAATTCGTGTATTTACCGGTGGGGCTTTTGTGCGTGACACATATAAGGTGGTTTATGGAGAATTCAATTAAAAAGGCACTTACAGATGCCGGTTTTACCATTGACAGCTTTGAAAGAGAGCAGATTCCACCAACACCCCAGGGGCTTGATTTCATAAATTATATGTGCAAAAGCGGAAAATGCAGCAGGGAATAACTTCTTACAAATGAGTTTACAATAAGGGCGGTGAAAAAATGAATATAATTGCAATTATTGTAAATTATTACACAGTATCATTGCTTTAATGCGTGTTTACTGATCTTTTTTTGTAATTTTTATCATCCTGTATAA
>WGCX01000229.1 GCA_015493575.1 Desulfobacteraceae bacterium
AAATTCTGCTGTATCATATGTTGATCTTGTGGATTTTGCTGAAAAAAATGAAGAATATCCTCACCGGAGAAAATCCAAATCAGATAAATTAAATTCTGAAAAATTCAAAGCAGATGAATACGGGACGAATAAAGGTCCCGGGGATGAACGGAAAAAAAGCAGAGAACATCAAACAAAAAAAACCGGCAAAATCGGCAAAACCGGCAAAACCGCCAAAGATCGCAAAGACAGGAAAAATTTTATAAAAATATTTAAAATCCCCCAGCTCACCGGTTCAGGAGAATTTTCCCGTCTTTCAGTGCTGCCATCCTTTTTGTATATTCCAGGTAAATTTGATGTCTCAGGCGAAGCTTTAAAACATCCATGGAAAAAAAAAGGAGACCGGTTTGCCGGGGCCTTTGCAAGGGACCATGGTTCTAAAATACCGTCAAGACTTGTTTCCTCTGCAAAAAGCTGGCTATGTCATTCAAAGGCGGACAGGCAGGCAAAAATTCTGCCCTGGGGCTCCGAGGGAATTGAAAAAGTCTCTCCTGTAACTGCAACTGCCGAATACTTAAATCACATAAAAAAAGCGTGGAACCATTCAGTCAAGGATGAGGATCGTTTCCTTGAAAATCAGTTCATCATTATCACCGTGCCTGCATCCTTTGATGAAACAGCAAGGGAATTGACACTTGCCGCTGCAAAGGAAGCGGGATTCGGAACCGATATCACCCTGCTTGAAGAACCCCTTGCAGCTTTTTATGCCTGGCTTGTCATGCATGAAAATGACTGGCAGAATCATGTTAAACCCGATGACCTTATTTTTGTCTGCGATGTCGGAGGCGGGACAAGTGATTTTACCCTGATCACATTAAAGGAATCCCAAGGGACTCCAAGATTTGAGCGGCTTGCCGTTGGAGATCACCTTATTCTGGGCGGTGATAATATTGACCTTGCCATCGCAGGCAGAATTGAATCCAAATTTAAAAAGCATAAAAGTTTAACCCCTGATAAATGGAAAACATTATGCCACAAGAGCAGGCAGGCCAAGGAAAGGATACTTGAAAAAAAAGAAAATTCTGTGAGAATAACTTTAAAGGGGGAAGGACGGCAGTTAATTGCAGGAACCCTTGCAGCTGATCTTAAAAAAGATGAGCTTGAAGATATTCTGTGCAATGGGTTTTTCCCCGATGTAAACAAGGATGAAACGATTAAAAAAAATACGGGAAAGGCAATAACTGAGTTCGGGCTTCCCTATGAACAGGAACCTGCTATAACAAAACATATAGCCTGGTTTTTTGAAAAACACAAACAGGATGTGAAATCTGTCCCTGGAAAAGAATCAATGCCTGATCTGATCCTTTTTAACGGGGGTTCCCTTAAACCTGATATTCTCCAGCAGAGGACACGGACGGCCATCAGGAACTGGTTTGATTCAAAGAAATTGAAATCGTCTCCTGTAATACTTAAAAATCCGGACCCTGATCTTTCAGTTGCCCTTGGGGCTGCATATTACGGGCTTGTGAAACAGGGAACAGGCGTGAAAGTCGGCAGTGGAAGCCCGAGAAGCTATTACCTTGGAATTTCAGACGGGAAATCAGACGGAAAATCAGACGGAAAATCAGACGGAATTTCAGACGGAATTTCAGACGGAATTTCAGACGGAAAAAATGATGCGGGAAATAAGAAAAACAAGGCTCTGTGCATTGTGGAAAGGGGCCTTGATGAAGGGTCAAAGATCAATTTTCCCGATATGGAATTTGAGGTACTTGCCAATCAGCCTGTGAGTTTTAATATTTTCAGTTCAAGTTTCCGTTCCGGAGATAAAACAGGGGATATAATTGATATTGACGATTCCTTAAGTTCCATGCCCCCTGTTCACACAATTATAAGATTCGGGAAAAAAGGCGGGAAAAAATCAGTACCAGTGAGGATTGAACCGGAATATACGGAAATGGGAACCCTTGCAATCTGGTGCCGTTCTTCAGTTACAAATCACAGATGGAAGCTGCAGTTTCAGCTGCGGGACTATATTGCTGAAATGGGAAAAAAAATATCCGATACAGACATTTTTGATGATGCAGTCATCAGCGATGTATGTACATTAATAGACAATGCTTTTTCCATGGATTCAGAAAAATCTGATAAAAGCCTTCTTTCAGGTCTTGTAAAGGCCATTGAAAATAAAATTGAAAGGAAAAAAACAAAATGGCCGCTTTCCCTGTTAAGGGCGGCAATGGATAAATTAATTGAAATTTCTGAAAAAAGGAAATTAAGTCAAGAGCATGAAACAAGATGGCTTAATCTTGCAGGATTCTGCATGCGCCCTGGATTTGGAGATGCTTTTGATGAAGAGAGGATGAGAAAACTCTGGAAAATTTACCTTGCAGGCCTTAATTTCCCAAAGGCAAAACAAAATGCATCTGAATGGTGGATATTCTGCAGAAGAATTGCCGCTGGATTAAAAGCAGGCCAGCAGCGCCAGTTTTTTCAGGATATCTCGGCATTGCTGTTACCCGGGAAAAATTCCAGGGCAAAATCAAAATTAACTCCGGGTGAGATCACTGAAATCTGGATGGCAGCCGCTAATATGGAACGCCTTCTTGTAAAGGATAAGGTGATCCTTGGAAGGACACTTCTTTCCCGGTTAAAATCCAATAAGAAAAATCCGCATCAGCTCTTCTGGGCTTTATCAAGAATCGGGGCAAGGGAAATGCTATACGGGTCCGTTGACAGGGTGGTTCCCCCGAAAGAGGTTTCTATCTGGATCAAAAAACTTGTGAAAAATACCACTGGCAGGGCAGCAGACCGTGCCGTTATTGCAGCCCTTGCAGGAATGGCGAGAAAAACAGGAGACAGGACAAGGGATATTGATCAGGATCTGCGTGAATTTCTCATTGAACAATTTGAAAAATCATCTGCCGGGCAAGAGTATTTAAATATGGTAAAAAAAGAAACTGCCATTGAATCAATAGAAGAGCAGAAATTGTTCGGTGAAAGTCTTCCCCGGGGGATTGTGCTTAAAAAATAATCTGTTTTTTATAACCGCCATGACACCGTTTTACAATAAGGAGAAATTATTTAAATGAGAGTCGGATCAGGTTTTGATGTCCATGAACTTGTTAAGGGCAGAGAGCTCGTCCTCGGCGGGGTTACCATCCCCTTTAAACTGGGATTAAAGGGACATTCAGATGCAGATGTCCTTGTGCATTCCCTGTGTGATGCTTTGCTTGGTGCTGCAGGCCTTGGAGATATAGGCCGTCATTTTCCGGACTCGGATCCTCAATTTAAAAATATATCAAGTCTGATCCTTTTGAAAAAAAGTATGGAACTGGTTTTAAAAAAAGGGTATATATTGTGCAATATTGATAGTACAATATTTGCTGAAATGCCCAAAATAGAGCCTTATAAAAATGATATGGAAAACAAAATTGCCTTAATAGTGAATACAGACCCTGAAAATGTCAATGTCAAGGCAACCACCACGGAAGGTCTTGGCTTTGCAGGAAGGGGCGAGGGCATAGCAGCCCACAGCATTGTTCTGATTAAATAATAAACAGAAAGATAATCGTAAACAGGATGATAATAAGATGAGTTTAAGAATTTACAACACATTAACCGGTAAAAAAGAGATATTTGAACCACTGAACAAGGGAAAAGTTGGTATGTATGTATGCGGTCCCACGGTTTATGATACAAGCCACATAGGCCATGCAAGGGCCGTTGTTATCTTTGATCTTATTTTAAGATGGCTTGGGGCATCCCATTATGATGTTACCTATGTCAGAAATTTTACCGATGTTGATGATAAAATCATAAAAAAAGCCAATGAAACCGGAAAAAGCTCAAAGGAGATTTCCGAAAAATATATTGATGAATTCCACAATGAAATGGATGCCCTGAATGTCAGACGTCCTTCAATTGAGCCAAAGGCCACGGAACATATTCAGGATATCATTGATTTCATAGATATTCTTATCAAAAAAGGCAAAGCATACCATGTTAAAGAAAGTGATGTGTTCTTCTCCATTGAATCCTTTAAGGAATATGGAAAACTTTCAGGCAGAAACCCTGAGGATATGATTTCAGGGGCAAGAATTGCCGTAAATGATAAAAAGAAGAACCCATTGGATTTTACCCTGTGGAAACTTGCAAAACCCGGAGAGCCTTCATGGGAAAGTCCCTGGGGTGCCGGGAGGCCGGGTTGGCATATTGAATGCTCTGCCATGAGCTATAAATATCTCGGAAAAAGTTTTGATATTCACGGCGGCGGAAAAGACCTGATATTCCCACACCATGAAAATGAAATTGCCCAGTCTGAAGCTGCATTTGAAAAACCGTTTGTCAAATACTGGGTGCATAACGGGTTTGTTGATATCAATCATGAAAAAATGTCCAAGTCACTTGGTAATTTTACAATGGTCAAAGATGTTCTTGCAAAATATCATCCTGAAGTGATAAGGCTTTTTCTTTTGTCAAAGCATTATAGAAGTCCCATAGATTACAATGAAAACTCAATGGATGAGGTGATTGCAAGCCTTGACAAAATTTACGGCTTTCTTGAAAGAGCAGGCAGGGCAGGCATTGATCCTGACAAAATTGATATACCTTTTAAGGATAATACAGTTAAGGATAATACAGTTAAGGACAATACAGTTAAGGACAATACAGTTAGGAACAATAAAGACAAGGCTGTTACAGATTCAGAAAAAAGTGCTGCAGGAGGATCTGACTGGAAAAATTTTGCACTGGCCATGGATGATGACTTTAATTCTGCCCGGGGAATGGCAAGTGTTTTTGAGGCTGTGAAAAAAGGCAACCGAATTCTTGATAAAAATCAGCCAGAGGTTTCAGGTGATGTCCTTGAAGAGATACGGGTTGTTTACTCTGATCTTAAAAAAATGGGT
>WGCX01000230.1 GCA_015493575.1 Desulfobacteraceae bacterium
AACAAGGCCATTGAACTGAAACATTTTAACAACGACGAAATCCTTGCCGAAATGGAGGGCATTCTCTTTAATTTTGATAAATTCCAGGGCGATTTTAACCAGGATGCAATAAAACCGGACATCATCGAACCTGTATAGCGGCCATGAGGCCGAGCTGAACTGCGCTGCGGTGCATCTCAACGAACATAAAAAGAGTACTGGTTATTTTGTCAAAATAGAGCTCTTTCTTATAAAAACGGCCATGAGGCGGATCTGGATTAGCCCAGACCTGCCTCAAAGAATCAAAGATCCTGACAAACATAAAAAAAAGCATCTGTTACTTTATCAAATTTGCCATCTGTCCCACTGTGGATCCCACCGGCCCATCTATTTCGTTGCATCAAAGGACGAATACGTTGAGTATGCAACCTTTGATGCGCCTTGTACATGGGGTAGGAATTCTGCGCCATTTCTGTTCAACTTATTTCATCTCCGATCCTAATATAAGACATAAAGAACACCTGCATGACGATTTCTATGAGATCATCAGGTAAACCTGACGTGCAGCAGATATTACCCGGCAGCTGCTGGCTTTTGCAGGAAAGCAGACCATCGCACCAAGAGCGCTTTATCTGAATGAAAATGTTTAAAGCATGCTGACAATGCTGCGGTACCTCATTGGAGGATAGATTTTGTATGGCCGCCGAAAAAAATTAACCAAAATTATAAATTGACCGGTTTATTTTCTTGCCTTATCTGATATCCCGCATTATAGATAACCTGAATGTTGCATGTCCGACGTCTTGCATATCCGGTCGGATAACACCTGCAATATTGAAACATAAAACTATCGAGTGAATTTATTTCTGAAAATAATTACTGAAAAGAGCATCAATACATGTTAATTTAAAAGATCATTTTACAGATCAAATCTATGAAGCAGGAGATAATAGTAATGGAAAGATCCACAAGATACAACGCATTTTTAAACAAAGATGACTGTTTACTCCTAATCGTGGATATTCAGAAAAAAATGGTTGACCTGTGTAAAAGCAAAGAAAAAATTATAAAAAATACTGCAGCTTTAATTCAGACTTCAAATCAACTAAACATCCCTATAATATTGTCCGTACATAACAAAGAAAAGCTTGGTCCATGCATTAATGAGTTATATGATAAACTTGAAAGCCCAATAATACTTAATAAATTGGAATTCAGCTGTTTTGAGAATCAAGGGCTCTATTCTGCCATACAAAAAACTGGTAAGAAAACTCTTCTCATAACTGGTATTGAGACACATGTATGTATCTTTCATACAGGCGCAAGCGCTCTTCGCCTTGGCTATAAGGTGCATATTGCTGCAGATGCTGTGGGTTCCAGAACTTTATTTAACTGGAAAACAGGGATAAACCGTCTTGAAAAATCAGGTGCTGTGATAAGTTCCACTGAAATGATTATTTTTGAACTTTTGAACAGGGCTGGGACGTCGGATTTCAGGGCACTACTGCCTTTAATTAAAGGCTTTACATAAAAGAATTATTATTTGGAAGATATTATGCGTACAATTCAAAATAACGACCATAAGGCTGATCTGATTTTTGTTCCTGCTCTGTTTAAAAAAATCGAGGGATTCTTACAAAAGAAGCAAAACTCGTCTTTGTTTGATAAGTTTGTAATATTAAATAAAAGGTTGATCTAAATGAACCATTTTCGCCATGTCAAATAGCGGGATTGTCTCGTTAATATACCAAACAATATATTATTCATATTTCAAGGAGGTTGTTATGATCAAAAAAATGGGAGAATATTTTTCAGGATGGGCAGAAAAATATATGCCAGACCCTTTTCTATTTGCTATTTTGCTTACTTTTGTCACTATGATACTGGGAATCATATTTACCAATCATAATTTGTTTGATATGTGTAAATTCTGGCATAAAGGATTCTGGGCTCTTCTTAAATTTTCCATGCAGATGTGTTTAATTCTTGTAACAGGATATGCACTGGCAACTACCAAAGCTGTAAAACTCGTCATTGATAAACTGGCCAACATTCCGAAAACAGGCAGTGGAGCTGTAGCTCTGGTTGCCCTGGTAGCCATTATTGCAGGATTGATTAACTGGGGCTTAGGCCTCATTGTCGGTGCACTTATGGCAAGAGAGGTGGGCATTCGAGGATATCAAAACAAAGTACCAATGCATTATCCATTGCTTGGTGCTGCAGGATATGCCGGCCTTGCTGTATGGCATGGGGGTCTGTCCGGGTCTGCCCCTCTCCTCGTTGCGACCAAAGGTCATTTTTTAGAAAGCCAGATAGGAATTATTCCGGTATCAAAGACTCTGTTCAGCCCACTAAATATAGTTGTTGCAATATTCTGCATTCTTGTTCTGCCATATATTTTTAAACTGCTTACCCCTTCTGATCCTGATAAAATTATCCCCATAAATCAGATAATTCCTGATCTGGATAAACTATTGGAAGAAGAAAAGCCCGATGAATCTGAAGAGAATAGAAAAAAAACTTTTGCCGCCAGAATTGAAAACAGTATGGTACTCAGCCTGATGACAGGCATTGCAGGAATGGCCATTGTTGTTTGGTATTTCGCAACTAAAGGATTTAAGCTTAACCTGAATATTGTTAATTTCACTTTTCTTTTTCTTGGTATTATCCTTCACAAAACCCCTATTAATTATGTAAAGGCAATTAATGAAGGTACAAAAGGATGCTCAGGTATTATTCTGCAGTTCCCGTTTTATTCAGGAATAATGGGGATGATGAAATTCTCAGGGCTAATTGTCATCATAGCGGGATGGTTTGTTGCTATTTCCAACCAATACACTTATCCTGTTTTTACCTTTATCAGTGCCGCTTTTGTAAATATATTCGTTCCTTCGGGCGGGGGACAGTGGGCAGTCCAGGGTCCTGTAGTCGTCAAGGCTGCACACGTACTCGGAGTATCATTGCCAAAGGCAATAATGGCACTCGCATATGGAGATCAATGGACAAACCTTTTTCAGCCTTTCTGGGCACTTGCTTTGTTAGGGCTTACAGGATTAAAAGCAAGACAGATTATGGGATATTGCATGGCGGTAATGCTCATGGGAGCAGCATTTTTTATTATTGCCCTGCTTGTTGTACCTGCTTAAATAATATGCAGAGATTAAAAATATCTGTATCCAAAAACAGTCGCATAAATAAAATAATTACGTAAATAATTTAGCTTTTGTTATTAATAGCAGGCGTATTATTAAAATTAATAAAGGGGTAAACCCCGGCTATGCAGGGGAGACTCTCAGAGTGTGACATTTGCAGGAATATAAGAAAGTCTCCTAAACTGTGAACTGCTTAGGATCGGAGATGAAATAAGTTGAACAGAAATGGCGCAGAATTCCGGCCCATGTACAAGGCGCATTGAAGGTTGCATACTCAATGTATTCGGCCTTTGATGCAACGAAGTAGATGGGATAGAAGACAAGCAATCTCGTTCAACTTATAAAATTTTCGATCCTTAAATTAAACCATGCAACTTGGGATTGCAAGTATCATCTGGTATGGATTGGAATTATGCTGGAAAACGCCGCCATTTTACCGGTCAAAGTTTGTGGGCCGAGGGTCACTAACGCTAACTTGAAAAAATTGCAAACTTTGGCATGGGTATCGCCCGCTGTGTCCAGCAGCATGCGACATTATCATTCAATCAACAGTTTGTCCCCGGGATGAATAATTTTTTTTAAGGAAAGATTGTTTAATTTCAGCAATGAAGCAAGGGAAAGCCGGTATTTTTTAGCAATAGCTGTTAAACTTTCGCCTTTTCTGACAATGTGAATTCTTGTTTTCACCGTTTTTTTCCATTGATTATATGCGGCTGCAAAATTTAGGTTAAACCCGTTTGCCTTGCCTTCCGGCACCAGAATCGTGGTTTTTCCCTTATCGAGATAATACCCGCGCAATTCAGGGTTGTAATCTTTTATTGTTTTAAAAGGAATATCTGCAGCATTTGCCACAAGGGTGATCGGTATTTGGAAATCAGAATATATATTGACCCTGTCAAAGGCAAATACAGGATATAGATCGCTCTTTTTAAGATGAAAGCCGTAGAACGCCTGATTTTCAAGGATTAATTTCGCACACACCGCTCTGAATATATATCTTTGAGTCTGCAGCGGAAGGTACAACGAAAAGAAATCATGGGTTTTCTGTGCATCAATTGCCGCTTTTAAACCATATTCACCCATATTAAATGCTGCCATGGCCAGTAAATACGAACCAAACTGTTCTTTAAGCACTTTTAAATATCTGCAGGCAGCAAGGGTTGACTTAAAAATATTTCTTCGTTCGTCTATTCTCCGGTTGATCTTAAGTCCATAATGTCTTCCTGTGGATCTTAAAAACTGCCAGTATCCCACGGCACCCTTAGAAGATTTTGCATGGGGTCTCAGTGCGCTTTCAATTAATGGAACATACTTCAAATCAAGGGGGAGATGCTGTTGTTTTAAAATATGTTCCACATGGGGAAAAAATTTTGCAGCCCGTTTAATCCAGAGAATAACCTGGGGACGGTTCCACAATATCAATAACATCTCTTTTTCAAGTCTTTCTTTGACATCCTGATTTTCAAGCGGAACTTTAATACCACAGAATTGAATATCTTTTTTAAAATGGATGCTGTCAATTAATGATGGGAAATCATGTTGAACATTCTGATGAATCAGGGGATCTGCATACAGAGGAATGCGATAGATGGTCAAAAGAAAGAAACACACAACGCCGGAAATTTTAAAAAAAGATACAAATCTCATCAATTTATCCGAATATTAAAGCAAAATTTTTCCCATTAGCGGCCGTGAGGCCAATCTGGAGACTCTCATAAGATAGTAAAGCGTAACAAAAGTAACCCATAGCGCCCATTTTGTAAAGTTGTTTTTCCCGGCATTTAACTTAGGATGTTCCTGTGAGGAGTTTAACAGGTTTTGAATTCATCACCTTTTCAGATCCGCCTCATGGCGGTTATATTAAACGATCTTTAACTTATGAAACGATCCTTATAAAAATTTTGATATTGGGAAACCTCTGCAATAGCCTTTCTTTAAACAATGTACTTTGTTTATCCATTTTATTTTTCTGCACACCAGGTGATAAAACAAGGTCAAACAATACGCTGAAAAACTGGTCTCTTTCACCAATGATTCTCAAATTTTGAAAAGATTGTATTCTGTTATCTTCACTGCATATTTCAGATATGAGCTGCTCTACATCTTTTTTATCCGGATGAAAAGGATTTAATGGTTCCATATGCACGGTTGTCATGGCTGACGGTATTGTATTTTGTATCCTGTGTTCAACATCCTCTGATATCCCATGGAGTTCTTCACCATTTAAATTTTCTTTAATTTCAGCATGCAGGGAAATTACTGAACGGCTTCCATACTGATGAATAATAATATCATGAACTCCGATTATTTTCGGGGTTTTTAAAACCTCTTTTCTGATTTTTTCAATAAGTTCTTCGGAAGGAGCCTTGCCAAGAAGAGTGTCAACGGCATTTTTAAAAATATAATAAGCTGAATAAAATATTATTAACGAAACCACAACACCCATTATTCCGTCAAGGAAAAACAGATTAAACCTTGCTCCGATAAGTGCAATAAGTACCATTGCTGTGGCTGCAACATCGGTTCTGTGGTGCATGGCATCAGCTCTTAATGCATCTGAATCGATCATTTCACCAAGCTGATATGCAAATCTTGACATTATCTCCTTTGCAAAAATTGTTGCGGCAATAATTACCATAATTGTAAAGCCCGCCCTGTTTATGGAAGGATGCATGATTTTTTTTATGGAATGAATGATAAGCTCAAAGCCCGTTACAAATAAAAGATTTGAAATCACAAGGGCTGCAATTGATTCCATTCTTTCATGACCAAACGGGTGCTCCTTGTCACAGGGTTTGCCTGCCATGATGAATCCTGCAATGACAACGGCGGATGTGATGGAATCACCAAGTGTGTGGACGGCATCTGCCAGTAATGCAGCACTGCCTGAAACAATACCTAAATAGAATTTTATGGCAGACAGGGCAAGATTGCCTGCGATACCAACCCATCCTTCAAGCTTACCATAAGCTTTTCTCACAGATGGATCAAAAACGGAATCGCTGTTTTTGATAAATTTTTTTACAATAATGCCGGTTATTTTTTTCATGGAATTTTTTCTCCTGCCATGCAGTGCAGGGTATGCGGGTTTTTTGCTGCAGGGCTGCCAGACAGATACAGCTGTCAACATTAGCTGCTATGAGATATGCATAAAATAAGAAGGGGCTTTAGTCTTGGTAAAGACTAAAGCCCCTTCTTAAGATGGCGGGAGCGACGAGACTCGAACTCGCGACCTCCTGCGTGACAGGCAGGCGTTCTAACCAGAACTGAACTACGCCCCCGCAAAAAACTAACAAAAAAGGAGGATGGTGGGCGAAACAGGGCTCGAACCTGTGACTTCAACCTTGTAAGGGTTGCACTCTCCCAGCTGAGTTATTCGCCCCTCCAAAACGAGACAGTATTTACCAATATAAGCAGTTCATGTCAAGAACAAAAATCAAATCATCTATCTTTTTTTCATTTATTGGATTTTTGTTCACTTGTCACATCTTCAACCGAACCCAATGTATCCCCAGTATTCCCATTGGAACCAGCGACAAAACCTTTATCCTAATCAGAGCTTTCCCCCTGTAACACAAGTGCCAGATCGAGAACCTCATCCATTTCTTCAACAAGAATAATTTTAATCTGTTTCTGTATAAAGGCTGGAATTTCTTTTATATCCTTTTCATTATCCTTGGAAATGATAACCCTTGTAATCCCACTGGCATGGGCTGCAAGCAGTTTTTCCTTTAATCCTCCAACGGGAAGAACGCGACCGCGCAGGGTTATTTCACCGGTCATGGCAGTTTTTCTGTCAACGGGCCTGTCCGTCAGGGCTGAAACCAGGGCTGTGCACATTGTAATTCCTGCAGATGGACCGTCCTTTGGAATTGCACCCTCCGGCACATGAATATGGATATCAAGATCCTTGTAGAAATCTTTTCTTATTTTTAAATCACTGCTTCTTGACCTTACATAGCTCACTGCTGCACTTGCCGATTCCTTCATCACATCGCCAAGTTTACCGGTAACAGATACATGACCTTTACCCGGCATGGTGACGGTTTCAATTGTAAGAAGCACCCCGCCGGCCTGGGTCCATGCCAGTCCGTTGACAATACCGATCCTGTCCTTTTTTTCCAGCATATTATTCCGAAATCGGGGCTGGCCAAGATATTTATGAAGGGATCTGACACTTATGGTGTGCTGTTTTCTTTTTTCGGTCTGGACAATCTGCCTTGCAATTTTCCTTAAAACCGAAGAAATTTCACGTTCAAGGTTTCTAACCCCTGCTTCCCTTGTATATTCCCTGATGATTGCAAAAATTGTATTTTTTGAAAATGTAACATCGGTATCATCAAGACCGTTCTGTTTTAACTGCTTGGGAATTAAAAAGCCCTTTGCAATTTTTTCTTTTTCCTGTTCAGTGTAACCCGGGATGTGTATTATTTCCATCCTGTCCTGGAGTGGAGCCGGAATTTCATGCAGGGTGTTTGCCGTGGTAATGAAAAGAATATCGGAAAGATCATAATCAATATCAAGATAGTGATCATTAAAAGTTGTGTTCTGCTCAGGGTCAAGAACTTCAAGAAGAGCAGAAGAAGGATCTCCCCTGAAATCCATGCTCATCTTATCAACCTCGTCAAGGCAGAAAACCGGATTATTATAGCCTGTTTTCCTTATGGCCTGAATAATTTTTCCCGGCATGGCGCCGATATATGTTCTTCTGTGCCCCCTTATTTCAGCTTCATCCCTTACCCCACCAAGGGAAATTCTTGCAAAGCCTCTCCCCGTTGCCCTTGCAACTGACATTGCAAGTGAGGTTTTACCAACTCCGGGGGGGCCTACGAGACAGAGGATCGAACCTTTTATTTTTTTTACAAGAATCTGTACGGCAAGGTATTCAAGAATCCTTTTCTTTGGTTTCTCAAGGCCGTAATGATCCTGGTTTAAAATCTTTTCAGCTTCATCAAGATTCATATTTGTCCTGGTTTTTCTAAACCAGGGAAGACTTATCAGCCATTCAATATAATTTCTTACAACAGTTGCTTCAGCAGACATGGGAGGCATCATTTTAAGCTTGTCAAATTCCTTGCGTGCAACGCCTGCAGCCTCTTTGGACATCCTTTTACGTCTAATCTGATTTTCAAGGGACTTCAGTTCAGGCTGGGTGCTTTCCTCATCCCCCATTTCTTTTTTAATTGCCCGCATCTGCTCATTTAGATAGTGCTTTTTCTGGAGCTTCTCCATCTGTTTTTTTACCCTGCCCTTGATTTTCTGGGACATGGCAAAAACTTCGGTTTCCTCTTCAATGAGCTTTAAAAGCAGAACAAATCTTTCTTCAATATCCCCGGTTTCCAGGAGTTTCTGCTTGTCGGGCAATTTAAACGGCATCTGGGCGGAAATTGTATCAATAAGCTTTGAAGGATCAAGGGTAAGGGCAGAAAGATTTTTTAAAAGACTGTTTGAAACAGACCCTGAAACCTTTGCGTAATTTCCAAATGCTTCAATTATAACCCTTATTGCGGCTTCGGTTGCAACTTTTTCCATGGGCTGATCAAGGACAGGTGAATATTCAACAGCCACATATCCTTCATCAGTTTCTTTAATGTTCATTATCTTACCGCGGGAAGACCCTTCCACAAGTGCTTTAACCGTGCCGTCAGGCAGGCGGAGAAGCTGTGTAATTACTGCTTCGGTTCCAACATGATAAATATCTGTAACCTTTGGCTTGAGTATTTCAGGATCATTCTGCGTTACAAGAAAAATTTTTTTATCATCGGAAAGAGCCCTTGTAAGGGCTTTGATGGAACTGCTTCTCCCAACAAAAACAGGTGTTATCATGTGTGGGAAAAGCACCATATCCCTTAATGGAACAAGGGGGAGAACATATTTTTTATTTTCAATCTCACCTGATTTCTGATTATCATCGTCATCGGATGTAAAAAATTTAGAAATATTAATCATTAACGGATTTCACCTGGTTTTTTTTATATAAAACTCCTGCTAAGTTCCTTTAACTCGATTATCAAGTTTTTATCGAACATTAAAGATTTAAGAGGGTCAGGCTTTCCTTATTGTCATTATCTCAACTTTTGAGGTTAACATATATTTATAGTTTGATAACAACGAATAAGAAAAGCCTGACCCCCTTTTTGGAAAAA